>JBBQGD010000089.1:0-13502 GCA_038322655.1 Bacteroidales bacterium
GTTTACAGCAGTTACTGAAGTTACAAGCCTTGCTTTGACTAAACTGGATGGAACCGCAAAAGGAGGTGTCGTAATTGGTATTTCCGATCAGTTTAAAATTCCAGTCCGTTTTATCGGGTTAGGCGAAAAAATGGAAGACCTCCAGATTTTTGATAAGAATGAGTTTGTTAGTTCGCTATTCTCTTAAGGAGTTAGGCTTTTGGGTTTAGGGTTTGGGGAACTTCCAATTGTAACTTTCTTATATTGACAAAATCCTTAAATCAGATATTTGCATCAATCCTATCAATCCAATCAATCTCCTAAATCTCCTCAATCTTATCAACCCCATCAATCCCTTCAATCTCCTCTATCCCATCAATCCCCCAACCTCCAAATGACCATTCCCCGCCATACCATCCGCGTAGTAACCTTAGGATGTGCCAAAAACACTGTTGATTCCGAGGTCCTTATGGGCCAGCTGAAACTGAATAATATCCGTGTACTCCGTGATGGTGAAAAGGGCCGTGAGGATTCAGTTATTATCAATACCTGCGGATTTATCAACGATGCTAAAGAAGAATCCATTGAGACCATTCTCGGGTTTATTGATGCAAAAAAACGCGGTAAACTAAAACAGGTTTATGTTATGGGATGTCTTTCCGAAAGGTTCAAAGAGCCTTTGATGAAGGAGATTCCGGAAGTGGATGAGTATTTTGGTGTCCGCGACCTTTCTGAAATTGTAAAAAGAATGGGCGCCACTTACCGCAAAGAATTGCTTGGCGAGCGTTATCTCACCACTCCGAATCATTACGCTTACCTGAAAATAGCTGAAGGTTGCGATCGTTCCTGTTCCTTCTGTGCCATTCCGGGAATCCGTGGAAAGTATATTTCACGTCCAATTGAAGATATTGTTGATGAAGCAAAAAAGCTTGCTTCACAAGGCGTTAAGGAACTCTTGCTGATTTCGCAGGATCTTACCTATTATGGAATTGATTTGTATAAAAAACAGATGCTTCCTGAATTGGTTACCATACTTTCTGATTTAAAGCTTTTCACGTGGATCCGGCTCCATTATCTTTTCCCAACAACTTTTCCCGGTGAATTACTGAATGTAATGGCTTCACGCCCTGATGTCTGCAACTATGTGGATATCCCACTTCAGCATATTAGCGACCGGATTCTGAAAAGCATGCGGCGTGGTGTTGATAAAGCCGGTACTTACAATCTGATGGCAGAATTCAGACAAAAATTGCCTGATGCCGTTGTTCGTGCTGCATTTATTGTTGGTTATCCCGGTGAAACCGAAACCGAATTTGAAGAATTAAAGACATTTATCCGCGAAACTAAGTTTGATAGGGTAGGCGTATTTACTTATTCGCACGAAGAAGACACTTTTGCATTTGGCCTGGATGACGATATACCTAATGAAGTAAAACAAAGCCGTGCGGCAGAACTCATGGAAATTCAGCAGGGAATTTCATTGGAATTGAACCAGCTGAAAATTGGTAAATCATTCAAGGTGCTTATTGATCGCAAGGAGGGAGACTTTTTTGTGGGCCGCACTGAATTTGATTCACCTGAAGTAGATAATGAAGTTTTAATAAATGCTTCATTGAAGCTAAAAACAGGTGAATTTTACACTGCAATGATAACAGAAGCAGATGCATTCGATTTATACGGAGAAATTATTAAGGTTACTGTTAAATAGAATTTTAGAATTATTGTAGATTTGTAGCTTCATTAAAAGTTCCGGGTTCCAGGTTCCGGGTTCCAGCAACTGTGGACAAGGTAACTTTGTACTAGCCATAAGGCACAATTAAATCGGGTCACGGAACCTGGCACAAGGCACCCGGCACCTGAAAGTAGGAAGTCATTAATCAAAATCATATAAACATCTTAAAATTATTACCTGTCATGAAAAAGATCTTTTTTGTTTGCCTGTTAATGGCATTTTCCATTTCATTTGTTGTGGCACAAACAGTTACGAACCAAACTGATGCAAAAGGCAAGAAGCAAGGTTTGTGGGAAGAAAAAACTCCTGCAAATATCTCAAATGGTTCCTATGTAAATGATCAGAAAGTTGGTTGCTGGATCACACACTCTACCGATGGAAAACTGTTGCGTGTTGAGTATTTCAATAATGGGTTGCTTGATGGAATTGTTGTTGAAATTGATCCGCGCGGTTACCTTGTTGGTGAATCGTATTATGTGAATAACCTGCTGGAAGGTACAGCAAAGCAGTTTTTTTACGGTACCAATCCTGCTTCAATAATTGAATATGTTCTTGGTAAAATTAACGGGAAGAAGAAAATATATTACGAAAATTCAGCCGGAAAAATAATGGAAGAGTCTGAATATAAAGATGATGTCAAGAACGGACCTTCAAATTTTTACCTGATAAGCGGTGACCCTATTGCAGAATATAATTATGTAAATAACATGCTGCAGGGAGTTCAAAAATCCTATTATCCGGGCAAAAAGATCATGAGCGAGCAGGAATTTAAGGATAACCTGGAGAATGGATTTTATAAGGAATATTATGAAAACGGGAAATTAAAATCGGAAGGAATATACGTTAAGGGGCAATTGAATGGTATCTGGAAGGATTACAATGATGAAGGGATCCTGCAATTCCAGGGAAATTATCTGAATGGTGAAAAGGACGGTAAATGGCTGGAATTTGATGCTGAAGGCAAATTGGTAAAGACTGTCAAATACAGCAAAGGACAAATTAAATAGTCTCCCATATTGGGAATTACTTTTACTGCCTGGATGAATTCAGACATTTTTTACATAAAATCAAGAAAATATTTTTAGAATGGCAATTCCAGTAAATATTAAGAACCCTTTTCACAAACTCGAAGGATACAATTGTTTTGGCTGTTCACCTGATAATAAATTCGGGCTGCACATGCATTTCAGAATGGAAGGTGAAGAAGTGCTTTGCGATTGGGAACCTGAAAACCACCTGGAGGGATGGGTAGGCGTTTTGCATGGTGGTATTCAGGCAACTTTAATGGATGAGATTGCCAGTTGGTATGTTTTTGTGAAATTACAAACGGCAGGCGTAACTTCAAAAATGGAGGTGAAACTCCTGAAACCTGTTAAAATGGACAAGGCTCCGTTCAGGTTACGTGCCAGATTACAGGAAATGAAACGTAATGTTGCCATTATCCATGTTGAACTTTTTATGAATGATGGTACACTTGGAGCTGATTCATTGATGCATTATTATACATATCCCCAGGATATTGCAAAGGAAAAACTTTTTTATCCCGGAATCGAAGCGTTTATTCCAGGCGGCGAGTCTGAGGTTGTTTAGTTAATCCCCTTGTCCCCATGTCCCCCCTTCTCCTTGTCTTTGCGTTATAAATCCGCTCAATCCCATCAATCTCATCATTCCCATCAATCCCATCAAGAACTTATTAACACTCCTTGTTCGAATCTTTTTCTTGCGTTCTAATTATTTATTGATTTACCTTTGCCACATCAACGGTGTGCATCCCATTTGCAATGGGTATGCCTGAAAAGGGAATCGGGTGAAAATCCCGGACAGTCCCGCTGCTGTAAACTCCAATTTTGCCCACCGGCAATCCTTATGCCACTTTGACGATAACTTGTCATGGGAAGGCGCCGGAAAGGGGGAGTAAGTCAGAAGACCTGCCGCTGTATTATTGTTAAATGCTTTCGGGTTAAAAGCAACGACAGATTTCCGCTACAGCGGGATTTGGCCTTTTTTTACCCGTTATTATTTCAGAAACTATGGTCCTACGGGTAGTCGTATTTTTTATTTTTTATTGTTTTGTGCTGAAAATTTCAGCGCAGCAATACGATTCCATTCACACCATAGAAGGAGTTGAAATAAAAGCAGATAAGATTTCGTCGTTTTCAGCCGGACTAAAAGTCCAAAAGGTTGACAGCACAGCACTTTTCATACGACAGGGTGCAAGCATTGCTTCGTTGATTTCCGAGCAATCTCCTGTTTTTCTCAGGTCTTATGGTCCCGGTGGAGTTGCTACATTATCAGTCAGAGGCACAAATTCATCACAATCAGGTATTTTCTGGAATGGAATCAACCTGAATCAACCCAATTTAGGCATGACAGATTTATCGCGGATTTCAACTTTCGAATTCAGTGATATTTCCCTTCAGTCGGGTGGAGCAAGTTCTTTACTCGGCTCCGGAGTAATAGGAGGGAGCCTTAACCTGTCCAATTCCATGAAATTTTCAGATCCCGTCCAATCCTCTGTTTTGTACACAGCATCAAGTGCAGGCAGAGTGAACGGCGGTGTAAAATTAACAACCGGAAACACCCACCTTGCTTATTCAGGTTCTATTGTCGGTGAATTGAACCAAAATGGTTTTAAATACACTGATTACAGCGGGAATCGCTTACGTCTGGAACATGCCTTGGTAAAATCTTTGTCAACTGTTCACCAGGCTGAATACATACTAAATCCAAAGCAACATCTTTCTGCAGGATTTTGGTTTCAAATAGCCGACAGGCAGATACCTCCTACCATGACGATGTCATCGAGTGATCAACTGCAGTGGGACCAGGCGATACGCAGTAGCTTACAGTGGAATTATACGGGCAAAAAACAGTCTTTCCTGGTACGATCGGTATTTATAGATGAAAAGGAACATTACCAAAGTGAAAGTGCTTTAATTGATGCGTTTTATCATTTAAACACCCTACAAACTGAATTTGAGTTCAAAAAATATATTAACACTCAATTTACACTGGGTGCAGGAATCTCAGGCAGATTGATTCGCGCCGATGTTCCTTATTATTCAGGAATTGAATATCAACCTGAGAGTTCGGCATGGTTAGCACTTGCATATTCCCATCCGGGAACAGGAATTAAAAGCGTTCTCAATTTACGCCAGGATTTCTCGGAGGGATACAAAATACCATTCTGCCCGTCATTAACAGTTGAAGTGCCTGTTTCAAAGCGCATCTTAACCACTTTTGGCATTTCCCGAAATTTTCGTGTGCCAACTATGAACGACAAGTATTGGATACCGGGAGGAAACCCGGACCTACTTCCGGAAAGCAGCTGGAATCTCCAGGCCGGTGGGGCGTATAAGTATCAAAAGGGTGAGAATATCCAATCCGGAATTTCACTGGATGTTTATAGTTTGATTGTTGATAACATGATACAGTGGGTTCCCGGCGAACAGGGCGTGTGGTCGCCGCAAAATGTTCAGAAAGTATGGAGCCGTGGTGTAGAAATAGCGACAAAAACAGATTTTCAAATGTATGGTTTTAATGGCTATTTCAGGTTTGGTTATAACTATACACCTTCTACCACTAGAGAAACTTCGGCGACTGCATCTGATATTCAGAATAAGCAGTTGATTTATATTCCATTGCATAAAGTTGTGGAAACATTTTATGCAGGGAAAGATAGGTTTTATACTATGTTTTCCTATTCCATAACCGGCAAACGGTATGTGCAGCTTGACAACGAAAAATCACTTCCGGCATATTCCCTTCTTGATTTTTATGCAGGAGCTACTTTTAAAACCAGTAAGCCCGGCTACAGGCTACAGGCCGAAATTCGCAACATGATGAACAAAACCTATCAATCTGTGCAATACTATCCCGAACCTGGGATATCCTTTTCAATAAACCTTTTGATCACTATATAATTAACAAACGTAGTCTCTATGAACCTGATTAAAACTACACTTCGATTTTTGGCTTTTGCAGCCGTACTTATTTTTGCTTCCTGCAGCAAGGAGGATGAAAATGCCGGCAAAGGCGCTTTTAGCATTGGGATATTTATTGTTAATGAAGGTCCTTTTCAAACCGGCACCGGTACAATTACTTATTTTAATCCAGACAGTAACATCGTAAAACAGGATGTTTTTGAAATGGTGAATAACCGGCCACTTGGTAATATTGCACAAAGTATGATCATTTATGATGGTAAGGGCTATATTGTAGTAAACAATGCCGCTAAGGTGGAAGTGGTTGATTTAGCTACATTCAAATCGGAAGCCACCATTACAAACCTGTTTAACCCAAGCCAGTTTCTGGTAATTGATAAAAGTAAAGCTTATGTTTCTGATTGGATAGGTCATGTGGCAATTGTTGATCTGGCATCAAATACAATTAGCAGAACTATTCCAGCGGGGAATGGTCCGGATGTTATGATAAAGGCAGGGAATTATGTTTATGTTGCCAATTCAGGTGGTCTGGGTGTTGATAATTCAGTAACCGTTATTGATTTTATTTCCGATAAAGTAGTTAAAACGATAAAAGTAGGCGATGTGCCAACAGGAATGGCTGTTGACGGAAATGGCCGTGTATGGGTAATGTGCAAAGGAATTGGTTTTAATGGCTGGCCACAGCCGGGAGATACGCCTGGAAAGTTGGTGAATATTGATCCGGTTTCGCTTACAGTTGGTTTTGAATATAATTTTGCTTCTACCGGCGATCATCCTGAGAAACTGGTGATCAACAAACAGAAATCAATTGTATATTTCCTGTTTAACAATGGAATTTATCAACTGAATATAGTATTGAGCAATCAAGTGCCGGAGAAACTGGTTTCCAGGAATTTTTATGCACTGGGTTACGAAAACAAAACCGGTTACCTATATGCTGCCGATGCTAAAAATTATGTCAGTAATGGAATAGTGCTAAGGCTGAAAGCTGATGGTTCAGTGGTTGATTCCATCCAGTCAGGGATTATTCCACGCGGATTCGCTTTTCCTGAATAACCTCTGGCAACAGATGTCCTAATGAGAATTTATACTGATTTTTCACTTTCTTTTCTGACATTTGCACCTTTAAAGCAGGAATTGAATCCTGGAATAAAGTATAAATTCTCTTTTTATTTATGACTACTTTGCCTGATATTGATGCGCTGATTAATGAATGTCGCTTCGATGCTACCCGAAGCAGCGGAAGTGGTGGTCAGAATGTGAATAAGGTTTCAACCAAAGTTATCCTGATATTTAACGTATTGGAATCGAATGAACTGAACCCTGAACAGAAAGAGATTTTCCTGGTAAAACTTCACACACGCATTTCGAAAAACGGTATTTTCAGAATTAGTTCAGGTCGGGAACGAACACAATTGGCAAATCGCAAACTAGTAACTGAGAAATTTATAACTCTTCTGGAAAAAGCTTTTGAAACTGAAGAAGAACGAATTGCAACCAAACCCACTAAAAATTCAAAACTCAGGCGAATTGAAAGTAAAAAAGTTCAATCCGGTAAAAAGTCAATCAGAAGCAAACGCTGGGACGATGATCTGGAAATCTAAAATATGGGATTTTTGATGTCGGATGTCGGAATTTGAAGGTTTAATCATTAGGTAGAGAAACTTGAATCCCAGAATCTAGCACTTTTACTTTATATCTTACAACATACAACTTACAACTTATAACTTATAACTCATAACTCCTTCCGTCCTATTCTCTTACAAAATGCTCCATCACCATGGGTATCTCCAGTGAGAGTTCAATCAACCCGGCAAATTCACCGTCTTTGAACCAAGGTGACTGGTAAATTATTTTTTTAATTCCGTTTTTCTCGATAGTATATGCATTTTTTGTGTGGTTGTCGAGCAGTACACGTAATTTCACTGCCGAAGTGCCGTGGTGGTAATCGAATAAATTAGTGCCGATAATATCTGCGCCGCCATATTTATGAAATGTATTTACCGATCGGTCATTCATGTATAAAATGATCGCATTGGTGTCGCAAACAGTGATAGCAAAAGGGAGTTCATTGGCCATTGCAGGAATCTGAGCAGTAAAATCGTTGTTATTCATAAACTTGTTTTTGAAAATTATCGCAAAAATAACGTTAATACGATTGCTAAAATAAATAAAGTTGTATATTTGCACCCTCTTAAAGGCCCCGTAGCTCAACTGAATAGAGTATCTGACTACGGATCAGAAGGTTCCAGGTTTGAATCCTGGCGGGGTCACTGGGTATCAGGCACTTGCAATTATTTTGTAGGTGCTTTTTTTATTATTTATGAAATATATACTTAACGAGTAGCAATTTTCCTT
Source organism: Bacteroidales bacterium (assembly GCA_038322655.1). Classification (GTDB taxonomy): domain Bacteria; phylum Bacteroidota; class Bacteroidia; order Bacteroidales; family UBA4417; genus UBA4417. Next base: position 8,014 of record JBBQGD010000089.1, read on the forward strand.
TATTGATTGTTACAACCTGTCAAACCGGCATAAACGAAAAGAAGTCTTTAATGTTGAAGCAAACCCTGAAGGCTGCTGGCGGAAATTCACTTATGAAGTGCTTATTGCACACGATAAAAACATTTTCGATATCACAGGCTCAAAGACAAATCCCTTGATGACCTCCCTGATCCGGAAGATATTGCTGCCGATATTATCGAAAACCTGGAAGCAGGGCTTGAAAGTTTCAGGAACATTATGGTAAAATTGAATTTGAAATAAATTTTTGATATTTACTATGCAAAATACTAATTTAAAATAGTGGCAAAATGGCAAAAATATTTTAAAATTAGCTGAAATTTTATAGTTTTTAATTGCCAAATACTCAGATTACGATTAAAAAATGAGTGTATTTTATTATATTAAATGTAGAGAAATGCGTTTTTTCTCGATTATATTCAATTATTAGCCATAAAACGCCAAAAATTGCCTGTATAGGACTTGTAATTGAGACGGAAAGTAGTTTATCGTCATGAAAAGTCGTATAAAGTCATTTAAAGTACTTTATCATCATGAAAAGTGTTTTATCGTTACTAAGATACGTTATCGTTACAAAAGATACTTTAATCAAAAAAAAACACACACACGCTGCAAAGTTGCGTGAACTTAGGTATTTTACTTTTCCGCGCCTAACTTAATTTGTAATGTATTCAGCATTTTCAGTATTGTTATCACCATGTATTAGTTAATTGAAAGGGATCGATTCATTATTTTCTCTATTGATATCAGGAAGTATATTTACAGGGTATAAGACTGTATATATATTATTATTATTTAATTCTGTCAAGCAAAACTTGCCTCTAATCGGCTAACTTCATAAATGATTAATGAGGCTGCCTATTCTATTTTATAAATAGAACAAAATACCACAACCGCATTTTCAATTATTTTTGATTGCTAATCATCGTTTTGCAAACGCACCGAGGAAAAGGAAAATAAGACCGGTATTCTTTTTTCTGATACACAACAAATTGAGTCAGGCTGCCTTGGCAGAAAAAACACAGACGGAAATTCCGCTTTCCTCAATCACTTGAATTACATCACAAAGATTCCTGAGTAATGATACCCATTTTAATATAGACTGGCCGGATCAGCTTTTTTAATTCCGGCAACTCTCGTGCAAAGAGTAAAGCCCCGATTACGCATGCAATACCGCCGGCAAGTATTGTATTGGGTGCTCCGATAATGTCCGCCAATGCTCCTGCCATAAGGCTGCCAAAGGGCGCAGTACCCATAAAAGCCATCGTATATAAACTCATCACACGTCCCCTTTTATCATCATCAACTATGGTTTGCAGAATGGTATTGCTCGATGCCATTTGTAGCATCATGCCAAAACCTGTAAACACAAGAAGTACAAAGGAGAGCAAGAAGAAACGGGATAAGGAAAAAGTGATGAGACCCAATCCAAACAGGGCGGCAGCGGTTGGTATTAATTTGCCAAGGCCCAAAATGCTTTTCTTTGAAGCAAGATAAAAGGCGCCCATCAAAGCTCCTAAACCTGTAGCCCCCATCAGGAAGCCGAAAGTATGCGAATTCCCATTTAATATTTGTTTGGCAAATACAGGCATTAATACAGTGTAAGGCATACCCATCAGACTTACCAGGGTTATTAAAAGCAGAATGTATTTAATTGGTGCAAAGCCAAATGCATACGAAAATCCTTCCTTCATTTCTTTGAGAACATCCTTGTTTTTGCTGATGATGATTCGGGGCGTAACTTTCATAAATAATAAGGATGCAATAACAAAAAGATAGCTTACCCCATTTATCAGGAAACAAATTCCTTCTCCTGCAAATACAATTAACAGTCCGGCTATGGAAGGCCCGAAAAGTCTTGCACCATTTACCATTGAAGAATTTAACGCGATAGCATTGGCTAAGTCTTCCTTTTTCTCAATCATTTCAACCACGAACGACTGGCGCGCCGGAATATCAAATGCATTTATACACCCCAGGCAAATGCTCAGTACTATAATATGCCAAACCAGTATATGACCCGAAAGGTAAAGACCTGCCAATAGAAAAGCTTGTATCATTGCTGCAATCTGGGTGCCGATCAAAATGCGATAGCGGTTCCAGCGATCCGTAAGGACACCGGTAAAAGGAGCGAGCATAAAAGTAGGTATCTGCCCTGCAAAACCGACTACTCCCAATAAAAATGCCGAGCCGGTTAGATGATATACAAGCCATGGTGTTGCAAGCCTTTGTATCCAGGTTCCGATCAGCGATATGCTCTGGCCACCAAAAAACAGGCGATAATTCCGGTATTGAAGTGAACGGAAGATAATTTTCAATCCTGTAACTGTTTTTAGGCCAACGTGTTTCATGCTTTAATGGTATCAGGAAGAGCCTTAGGATGGATTATTAAGGATAGTATTTGAGCTGATAAAATTAGGCAATATTGCTATAATTAAATTAGGTTCTGTTTTACAATATTGTAGAGAAGGGGAGAGCTAGGAATGAATAGAAAAATCTTAGTTCCGAATTCCAGGTTCCAATGGCTAGGATATTGTTAAATACAAACCATGTAAAATATACAGCCACAAAACCTGGAACTGTGATGGACACTTGGCACACGGCACCTGGCGCTAATGAAAAGATTTGAAAAAAAACCTACATAATCCTAAAACACAACCTTAAATTATTACTCGGGTTACCCGAAAGTGAGTAATTATCTTGACCGACACCGCTGAAAATTTGTAACAGCTAAGCCGGTGAGAGGAAAGCTGTTTTAAAACCGTTTAAAAATTCACGGCTACATGATCAGGTTTAATTTTTTTAGGTTTATTATGTTTTATAGAGCAAGACTGTGGAATTTTTCTGAATCCTAAAAATACTTTGAGCATCTAAAATTTTAAATACGGACTACGTTGCTCAAATAAATATATCCTGCGAAAAAACAATTAGCTTTCATTTGTGTTTATGAATATAAATTACCATAATGCAAAAATTGATAATTAATAACGGACGCTTTAAGCTACTAATATTATCAAAATACTTTTGATTTGTCTGTAATCTGTTAGAGGCGGATCCATTAACTTAAGTGAAATGAAATTCTTGTTGTTAACAATTTTACTTGCATTTCAATGTTTTATTTTATAGATTTGTTCCTTTCTACTGAAAAGTATTTTATAGCAGAGTTTCATACAAACCCGATGATTATTCTGAAATTGACAATATCATTCTGGCCTTTTTTAGTCTATGCCTTAGCAGCATTGGGAATATCAGTAATTATGATAGCTCTTTCGTATTTTTTGGGTGAGCGTCATAAAGATAAAACCACGGACGAGCCTTATGAATCAGGAATTCCGCCGACAGGTAGCGCACATTTGCGATTCTCTTCTCATTTTTACCTCATTGCCATGTTTTTCGTGATATTTGATCTCGATGCAGCTTTCATTTTCGCATGGGTAGTATCTTTTCGCGAACTTGGTTATTCAGGTTACTTTGTTATTCTTATTTTTATACTCATATTCGTTGCTGTACTTATTTACGAACTAGGCATCGGGGCATTAAATTTTGGCCCAGATGGCAAAAAAATATTAAGGGCAAGATTCAATCGGGATTGAATTAATCCTGAGGTAAAAAGCCATGCTGATTATTGATTATTAGGGAGTTAAACCCTTTGTTTTTTGTATAAAAATAAATTGGAATCAGATGAAATTCAGTTTGCAAAATCCGGAAACCGGAACAATAAATACTCAGAATATCACAATTGATGATGCTTTGAATCAGTCGTTTATACTTACCCGCCTGGAAGATATGATTGCATGGGGAAGGAAAAATTCGATCTGGCCATTTGCTTTCGGGCTTTCCTGTTGCTTTGTCGAAATGGCAGGTTCCATTACCAGCCGGTTCGATATTGCACGTTTCGGTGGCGAAGTTATACGCGGGACTCCTCGTGAAGCGGATATGATGGTGATTGCCGGCACTGTATTTATCAAAATGGCGCCCATAATAAAAAGGCTTCACGAGCAGATGATGGCTCCAAAGTGGGTGATATCAATGGGTTCGTGTGCCAATTCGGGAGGCATGTTCGATATCTACAGTGTAGTTCAGGGTGTTGATAAATTTCTTCCGGTTGACGTGTATGTTTCCGGATGTCCACCGCGACCGGATGCATTTCTGGAAGGATTGCTTCTGCTACGAGATTCTATAGGCAAAGAAAAACGACCGCTTAGCTGGGCAATTGGATCGCAGGGAATCATAAAACGTCAGGAACTGCCAAGCCAGCGCGATATTAAGTCTGATGAAAGAATGAAAATGGGAAGTATTCGACCCATGAATGAAATGTAAAGTTTCTGATTATTGAATATGATTTGGTATGAAAGAGATACAATCCATATCTGCTTTATTAAAAGATAAATTCGGCGAAGCTGCATTTCTGTCCGAACAGATTACTGCTGATGGCACTCCAACTTTTTGGATAATTCAGGATAACCTTGTTCAGACACTGAAATTCCTGAAAACCGGAATTCCTGATCCCTATTCAATGCTTTTCGACCTTTGTGCAATTGACGAGCGCAAAAGGAATCACCGGAACACGCAACCCGAATCAGATTTTACACTAGTTTACCATCTCACATCGTTAGAGCGAAATGCCGACATCCGTCTGAAAACTCCGGCCACAGGCGAATTCCCTTCCGTGAAAAGCATCACCGACATCTGGCCATCTGCCAGTTGGTACGAACGTGAAGTCTTTGATATGTTCGGCATCACCTTCACCGGCCATCCCAATTTGAGGCGAATACTTATGCCACTTTCTTGGAATGGTTATCCTTTACGTAAGGAATATCCTGCCAGGGCAACAGAATTGGGTCCGTTCGTTCTCAGTGATCAGATGCGCCAGATTGCAGATGCCGATCTAAAATTCAGCCCTGAGGATTGGGGCTTGAAACGAAAAAGTGAGGATACAGATTTCATGTTTCTGAATCTTGGCCCGCAACATCCCGGCACGCATGGTTTATTAAGGCTTATGCTGCAACTGGATGGCGAAGATATTGTTGATGTGGTTCCTGACATAGGTTTCCACCACCGCGGTGCCGAAAAAATGGGCGAACGGCAGACGTGGCATACTTTTATCCCATACACCGATCGCATCGATTATCTCTCAGGAGTAATGAATAATCTGCCTTACCTCTTGTCGGTTGAAAAGCTTGCCGGGATTGTTATTCCTGAACGCGCTGAAATGATACGGATCATGCTCACTGAACTTTTCCGAATACAAAGTCATCTGGTATGGTTAGGCACTTTTGCTCAGGATTTGGGACAGCTTTCGCCTGTGTTCTTCACTTTCAATGACCGCGAACATGCATTTGATATCGTTTCAGCTATTACCGGTGGAAGGATGCATCCAAACTGGTTCAGGATCGGAGGCGTTGCTGCCGACCTGCCCGATGGATGGGAGAAGCATATGCAGTCATTTGTCGATTATCTTCCAAAGAGGC
>JBBQGD010000090.1:0-13438 GCA_038322655.1 Bacteroidales bacterium
TTCCTGCATTCCAGCATTCGCCCATATTCGGACATTTGCCGCTGGAGCAAATGGTGTGCAACCCTTTCTCCTCCAGTATTCCTTTTACTTTCAGATAGTTATCACCTTTAGGGAGTTTTATCTTTAACCAGTCGGGTTTGCGTATGTATTTTTCAGTTTTATCTGACATGTAATGCTATTTAAATCGCCAAAATTACTTTTTTTAATGCTTCAATTGAATTCCTTTGAGTGATAAAAACAAAGCTGTTGCCTGAAATCGAATATATCGTAATTTTGAACTTCCATAATGAAAAGGATATTTTGTAAGAATCAATTAATAAACAAACTGTTTTGCCGCAGATTTCACAGATTTACGCAGATTTTAGAAGTGAATTTGGGTAACTAAGAAAATAAATTATTTAGACCTTTTAATTATTCTGTGGAATATGCGAAATATTTGGCTTATTAATCTTCTTACATAGAACTGTCTGACTTGGTAGCGCATTTTATTAAAATACACTGAAAAATAAAGAATTGGAGATTTGTGATGAATGAATTATATCCCCTGAAATTTAATCCCATTTTTAAAGAGAAAATATGGGGCGGCGACAAAATCCGTACATTTTTCGGAATGGACTATGCTCCTTTGCCCAATTGTGGGGAAGCATGGGTATTGTCAGGATACGGTGAGGAAATCAGCGTGGTGAAAAACGGTTTTCTGGCCGAAAATCAGCTTGATGAACTTATCGATATTTATATGGGCGACCTGGTCGGAGAGGCTGTTTTCGAAAAATATGGCAGCAAATTTCCTTTGCTTATAAAAATCTTGAATTCGAACGACTGGCTCTCTATACAGGTACATCCTGATGATGAACTGGCTAAAAGCCGTCACAATGATTTGGGAAAAACAGAAATGTGGTATATCGTTGATGCCGATCCCGGAGCTGAGTTGATCAGCGGGTTCAGTCGCGAAATGAACGCTGAACTGTATCTCTCAAATCTCAAAAATGGGACCATTAAAGACATTATGAATTACGAGAAGGTGTATAAAAGCGATGTATATTTTATGCCTGCCGGCCGTGTACATGCCTTAGGACCCGGATTACTTCTTTTTGAAATCCAGCAAACCAGCGATTTGACTTACCGGATTTATGATTTCGACAGGGTTGATGATAAAGGCGTTTCCCGTCAGCTTCACACGGACCTGGCTCTTGATGCCCTCGATTTTGCCAAACACGAAAGTTACAGAACTGAATATGAACCGGCGTTTAACAAAACGGTTCCCGTTGTCGAAAGCACTTATTTCAATACGAGTATTATTGATTTTGACACTCCTGTTATTAAAGATTACAGTGGGTTGGATTCGTTTGTTATACTTCAATGTGCAGAAGGCAAATGCCTTGTTGAATATGATGGCGGCACCGAAACCCTAAAAGCCGGTGAGGTTTTGCTAATTCCTGCAATAATGGAACGCATTACCATTGTGCCACAGGGAAAAGCCAAAATATTGGAAATTTACTATCCGCAGAAATAGCCGTTCGGGAAAATGCTTATTGTTTCGTGAATTCTTTATTTCGCGTAAGGAGTCGTAATTGGTGGGATACAATCATTTTAGCATTGGTTACCTTTTGCCGCCATGAACTTTTTTAACATCAACCAGCTTATCTCTTCCTTCAGTAAAACAAGCCAATGTAAAAAAGAGCGTTATAATAATTTAAGTTACCATAACGCTCTTATCCATTAGCTTTTAACGATGTGAATCAAATCTATTTAAGCTCAGTTTCATTATTCAATTGTTTGTTATCAATATCTGCAGAGTAATCGCCAATCAGGTATTTGCAAAAATAATCACTGCTAAGCCAGAATTGATATTCAGTCATATCGCCATAACTATGCTTTTGACCCGGAAACATAAAGATATCGAAACGTTTGTTAGCCTTTATCAGGGCATTTGCCATCCTAATAGTGTTTCCCGGATGAACGTTATCATCAACCTCACCCATGGTGAGGAGCAAATGTCCTTTCAGGTTTTTTGCAATTTCGCTGTTTTTGTCGATATCATATTCAAATTTTGATTTTCCCAGCGAATCAATTATTTCCTTCACGCCATCGTGCTTTTCGCTCCATTCGCGGTTATAAATATTATTTTCATGATTCCCGGCATTCGAAACGGCAACTTTGTAAAAGTCAGGATATGTAAGCATGGCTGCTGTTGACATAAAGCCACCACCGGAATGCCCATGAATTCCAACTTTATTGATATCAATATATTTGTGCCGATATGACAATTGTTCGACGGTTGTTTTTTTATCTGCCAATCCATAAGCACGTAAATTGCCATACCCGTAATTGTGATACCATTTTGACCGGCTTGGATTTCCTCCTCTGTTACCTACTGTTACAACTACAAAACCAAACTGAGCCAAACGATCCGTCCTGTCCATGCGTGCTGAAAATGCTTTATTTACTGCTTCGGTTTGTGGACCCGGGTAAACATACTCAATAATGGGGTAGAGTCTGGTTGAATCAAAATCGAACGGTTTATACATCACCCCGTAAAGATCTGTAATGCCATCAGCTGCTTTAACCATAAAAATTTCAGGGAATTTATATCCTGCCTGAAATAGCAGTGATAGATCGGCTTTTTCCAGATTGGATAATTTATTTCCCAAGTTATCCAATAAAGAAGATTCTGGTGTTGTATTTACTCTCGAATAATTATTCACAAAATACTTGTAGGAGTCAGACATGCTTATTGCATTGTCAAAGTTGCCGATATTCAGGCATTTAAGTCCGGTACCATCAAGATTAATACGATAAAAATGGAGGTAATAAGGATCTTCATTGGGCTCTAAGTTGTTTGCAGTGAAATAAACCACTCTGTTGGCTTCATCAACCCCTTCAATGCTTTCGCAATGGAATGCGCCGGTGGTTATCTGATTTTTTAATTTTCCTTCTCCATCATAAAGATATAAATGTCCCCAACCATCGCGCTCCGACCAAAAAATCAATTCTTTGCCGTTATTAATTAATTTGATATTTTTTGATTCAATATAGGAGTTTTGCCTTTCCTCGATCAGCACTTTAACCTTGCCGGTTAATGGATCGGCAACACAAACATCCAATCGCTTTAAATCGCGCGATTGCCTGGTAAAATAAAGCTTATCGTCGGTTTTCGACAGCCATTTCTGCGCTACATAATCGTCATCCTTTTCATTTGCCAGTCGGGGAAACCTGCTGATTGAAACACTTTGATCGTTGAAAGCTTTTGCATCAACAACAATCATCGTGTCAGCAGCCCAATTGTATATCAGGAGTTCATCTATCGGCACATCTTTCTCGCCGGGCATATCGTATTTGTAGGTTTCAAGGGTTGGCCGTGGGTTTGATAAAGTTTTGATTACCCATAAATCTTTTACTTTGCGCGAATCAGTCCTTATCATTGAAAACATTTTTGAATCGTGCGACCAGATGATATTTGTAGATTTTCTTTTATCCTTATTCTTAATTTCATCAACGTTATCTTCATTTTCCCGGCTAAAACCATAGCTGTAATCTTTCTCCCCGTTTTTGGTTAGCTGATGTTCAATAATGGTTGAATCCTTCTCCTTTTTTAACGCTTTTTCATAGTTTGCCTTATCCATCCAATAGAGATTGTCATGTTTCATGAAAACTATTTTTTCTCCATCGGGCGATATGTTTGCCCACTTCGGATTGTCTTTCGGTTTTTTATAATCGTCAAGCAGGGTTAATTTGGCGGTTTTGAGGTCATACTCAAAATAAAAAGTTTTTTTTGCTTTTTTCTCAGCCCCATCCTTTTTATCTTTCCTCATATCGTTTTCTTCATCATCTTTCTTGTCTTCTTCATCTTTCTTGTCTTCATCAATGAGTTTACTCATTATCTCGAATTGTATAGTTGATTCGTTTTTAATGAATTTAATCTTGTCAATGGAAAGATTTTGAGCATCGAAAGGGTCTTTAGTTAATCTCGACATTTGTGCAGCCATATTGGCATTGTCAAATAGCACTTTTTTTGATTTCAATGCCGGATCAACGATGTAAAATATTTTTCCATTGGTAGTTTGGTAAGCATACCAGAAACGATCGCTATTTTTCAGCCAATGGGCATCAACAGCAGTGCTGAAAACCATTTTTTCAAGTTTTTGGGGCGAAAAACGTGAAGCCAAATCGTAGTTGGCTTTTTCAATTGGTTTATACTGACCATAAACACTTACAGTACTGATCATTATCAAAATAAGTAAAAGGCACAAAAAAGGTTTTTTCATTTGTATTTATTTAAAGTTTATTTATGAATGAGTAATCAACATTTTAAAAAGAGAGCCTGATTTATTGCATTTGTTAAGGCTAAAATATCTATGGAAATAGCTTTGCTATTTTTAAACAGGTTCTATTTTACAACCTGTGTTTTCAATTCCATCTTTTTCATTAGCCTGTAAACAGGATAGGCATTATAGCCCCTACCCCATTGCGGAACAAGGTATTTGTCGAAATAGTTCCACAGAATTAAAGCATCCGTAGTTTGAGGTTCGAGCATATAGGCTACTATGTTTGCCAGGGGCTGAGCCATGCGAACAACATAAGTTCCGGCTAAGAAATCAACGGTATCCTTTACCATCGCGCCTTTTACAGTATTGGTATAGTGGCCTTGATTCAATCTTTCTGAAGGCTTTAAATCAGTAATTTTAAATGATTCAACCTCAAGTGTGACAGGCTGATTGAGTTTCTCCACTTTTATACCATGTTTCATTAACAGGTCAGCCACCGTCGGGTCGTAAAGTTTGATAAGGTAAGCGTAAGGAAGGGATACACTCTTTGTAGCATAATAATCAGCCAGGTAAGGAGCAGTAACCAGTCTTTTGCGATCACTTTTATGGAGTTGTTCCCTGCCATTTGCATCTATCACTACATCTACTTCGTACGCCTTTACCTCTATATTTTTTGAGGTTGGTTTAACAGCATACTCAATCGGAAATGAGTCAGACACTGCAGGATTTGCTCCCCTGTTTATCGTCTGAATATCCACATTTTTCAACATTGTTTTGATTTCATCCGCATGAGAAGCAGAATAAGCAAGAATGGAATGTAACAAGCCATAGCAACCTAACACCCTCGTTTTGTAATCGGCATACACATAGTTTTCGTTGAGAATAGCCAGCCGGTTGCGAACTCCAATATAATTTGTAACGTAGCGTGCTTCGGATGCATCGTCAATCCAGCCGTTTTCCGGATTTTTCAGATCCGTAAATTCGCCATAAAAACAGTTTTCAACATTGTATTTAGCTGATAATATCTCTGATACTGCCGGCATCATATTGTCGCGCATAAAATCAATCAGTTCCCGGCTGCCGGAAGGGTTCATCATCCAGGTAAAAGTAACAGGTTCTTCGTGGTACGAACCATTGGTAGTGTGGCAGTCCACCATAACCGAAGGATCCCATTTGCAAAGCACATTTTTGATCATTCCCTGCATTTCCGGGGTTTCGAGTTTTATAGCGTCACGGTTCAAATCGAGCATTTGCCCGTTGTAACGCACCCCGACACTTTTGGGCCCATTCTGATTAGTTCGGTTCAAAACACTGAAGGCTTCGTTGCCGTCGGCATTAAAATCAGGGCAAATCAGCACAACAACTTTCTTTAGAATATCATTATTTAAACCTTTAACCAGATCCCGCGCCAGCATTTGGCTGGCTTCTTTACCCTCCACTTCGCCGGCATGTATATTGGCCTGAATATAAACTACTATGCGTTTATCATTGATCAGATCAGCCGGTGATTTTGGCAATGGATTTGCAATAATCATAAGGGGTACATCACGTCCTTCGGTGGTTTTAGCAATGTTTTCAACTCTTATGTTTTTTGAAATTTTGGTCAATTCCTTTATAAAATGCTGTAATTCCACATAATTAGTAGTGGACTCAAACCCTGATTTTTCAGCTACTGTTAACAAGGTGTTTTGTGCATTCAGAAAAGCAGTTTCAAAAACTATGAAAAGGCTGAGCAAGAGTAATTTTTTCATTGTCATTTTTGGTTGAATAGTGAACAGGTATGCGAGAAAATCCCGCATACTTAGAAAAAATAAAAGTATGAAAACTTATTACTGAAATACATTTGCTAATAAAAAAACCTTCAGTATAGTTGTTAACTATGCCCCTTATGATTTTCATTAAATTTCATATGGAAATTGCATCCGCTCAAATCAAAAGATAGAACCGGAATAAAAAAAAAGGACGAAAATTAATTTCGTCCCTTTCAATGTTTACTTTTTGATAATCAACTTCTTGGTTGCCTTTTTATCATCAAAATACAAATTTACCAGATAAGTTCCTCCCGGTAAGAAGCCCACATTCACTATATTATTTACTTCATTAGTATTTTCAAGGGATAGTAACTTCTGCCCACTTAAGGTGAATATTTCAATCTTATATTTTTTGTATTTCGCATTCAAATCGAACCTTACAATATCAGTTGCCGGATTGGGATATAATTCTGTCCGGTTTGTTTCACTTATCAAATCAACCCCAAATGAGCTGGAAGTAAAATTAATATTAATGGTGTTTGATTTATAAGCAACTCCATCTATAAAACCATTGATGTATGCAACATGCGCACCATCAGAAGTAACTGAAACCGGGAAAACATTTTCGCCAATAGTTGTGCCGGCAACAACTGAATATTTAGTACCATCAGTATAAATCTCAACAGAATCGTAATCAACCTTGAGATTTGAGGTTAATGAAAGATTCAGCGCCTCAACCTGGGTAAATGCACTAATAAAAGGGGCTTTGTTTATCTCAGGAATGTTAACTGTCCAGATTCCTCTGCCATGAGTTGCAACAACAACCTGGTCGCCGCTTATTTTCATCTGGTATACTGATACCGGAGGTAAACCATTCGTAGCAATATGCCAGCTCAATCCATTATCAGTTGATTCAAATATACCTATATCAGTACCAACCCAGATTATATCGGGGTTATACGGCATTACCAGCAATGAGTGAACAATCACATCAGGGAAGCCATTTGAACTTTGGCTGTTGGTGCCAAAACCTGAAATATCTTCCCAGCTTTTACCCAGGTCTTTTGTCCGGAGTACTTTTGGTGCACCTCTTACCGAGAACAAGAAATACGCAGTTGAATCTTCAGTTGGATGCGTTGCAAGCCCGCTGATAAAAGTATTCATAGCAACAACGGAATAATCTTCAATCGGGCTGAATGTCAGTCCCTGATCGGTTGAAACTTGCATTTGCAAACCGGAACTTTTAGCCATTCCACCACCAGCCCAAACAATATTTCCATTGGCCAGCGAAACTTCAACATGGTGTGAACTTGATACCTTATTATTTATTGACCAGTTCTTAGAAACTGATTTATTTGCAAAAGTCAATCCGAAATTTAATGACCGATAAACTCCTGTGTTTGACACTGCAAAAACCAGGTCCGGATTCTCCCTGGATGCTGAAAGCCTGGTGATAAAAGGGCCATCATCTGCTGTAATGCCTGTAGATTTAACCCAGGTTTTCCCGCCATCGGAAGTTCTTTTGATGGCATTGTTATACAAACTTCCTAAGATATTCTGGGGTTTTGTTGGATGCCACAAACACTCAAAGCCATCGCCGGAAATCTGGAACAAATATCTGGACGATCCTGAGGCATTTTCGTTTGATGGGGACCGCCAGGTACCATTATCCTGCATACCGCCAATGTATTCATTCGCAGTTGGATGTTTAGCCACACCATAAAACTGGGTGGTAATATAATTGGTCGGAACCTGGGTAATAGTAACGCCATTGTCATCGGAAACAGCAAGGCCGCCATCGTTAGCCTCAATCATTTTAAAATTCCCATTCCCCAAAGGCAGAATTGTTATATTATGGTGATCAGGATGAAGACCAGGAATAACAGTTCTTCCAATGCCGACATTCTGATCATAATTATTAGGTCCGTTGTAATTATAATATGCATCGGCCACGCTGGTTTTCACACCACTGTAGAGGGTTACAGTGCCATAATCAACAACAATTTTTGATAATGGTAAATTATCAGGAGTCCAGATTTCGCCGGGCTCCAGGCCGGGCCAGAACATATAAAGCGTTTTGTATAAATGCCCACCGGTGGTGGAAGCTACAATATTTGGATTGGGTACCGCAGAATCATAAGCAATAGAATGCACATATATATATTCTCTTCCCAGCTTTCCATAGGCATCACTACTCGCCCGCGGATAGAGATTAAAGGTCCCATCTTTTTCCTGATCCCTGAATGAAACCATCAGTTTTCTATTGTTTTTAACATCCCACACCTGGAAAGGAACATCTACATAATCGGCATACGTATAGTTTGCAGCCGGAACACCTGAAGTAGCATTATCCGGGACTACAAACCGATGTGCTTTTTGTTTTAAGCCGGGTCCAAAACGAATCTCAACCGGAAGCCAAAGGTCGCTGCTTACATTTGTACCTTCTGTCGAACTCATACCTCCTCCTAAAAAATCGCCTTCAAAATTTACGAAAGTCAGGAAACTTGTATTTACCGGATAACAATTCGTTATAAGCGGTGCCGATGTTGACAATGAACCGCTAAATTTCAATTTCCATATATCAACTCCGCCTACATAAACCTCATCGGCTATATAGGGATGAGCAGCTATAGCATTATCGTACTCACCTTGTCCTCCCAGAAAATTCTGGGAATTGTTAAACCTTTTCCAGGATAAGCCATTATCATTTGAAATATACACTTTTGATGCTGTAGATGAAATATCGCCACTTAAAAAAACATTGTTGTGGTTTACCGGTGATACTGCAATTTCGAACCGGGTACCTGCCTCTAAACCTGTATTTGAAACTGACCAGTTATTTCCGGTATTTGTTGAACGTAATACACCAATCGAATACTCACATCCAAACAGCGTATTAAAACTAGTCGGATCAGCCACCAAATCCTCAACCCCATTACGACTTAGATAAACTTTTACCCAGGTTGCTCCTCCGTTTGTTGATTTAAGTATTCCGGATTCAGTAGCAGCCAGAACGATATTTTCATTAGCAGGATCAACTATTAATCTGTTTACATATTCAAAATCAGTATTTGTAGCAGTACTGCTAAGCTGCACCCAGTTAACGCCGCGATCTTTCGATTTCCAGATCCCGTTTCCAACCATATAGGTGCCACCGGGAAAACTTTCACCTGTTCCGGCATACAGAACATTATGATTGGAATTTGCCATTGCCATGGAGCTGATGTTGGTGATTTCGTCCGAAAGAATTTGCCAGATTGCACCACCATTTGTTGTTTTCCACATACCTCCGCTTACTGCTCCGGCAAACCATGTATTATTAGTATTATCATCAGGATCTACAACCAGCGCACGGGTTCTGCCTCCAACATTTGCAGGACCACGTTGAATCCAGTTTAGTGTTTCCGAATATTTGAGCGAATTTTTGACACTCTGCCGGGCCTTTGCCAGTTCAATGGCTTTGTAATTCATTTTGTAGCCCGACTTTTGTTCACCAATTCTAGTTGTTATATCTTTGAAATATTGGGTGAACATGTCCGGCTTATCAGCTTCGTCATATCCTGATTTATGCTTTTCCTTCTCTTCAAAATCAGCATCTCTTTTCTCTTTATTTTTCAAGCTTGCTTTGTCGCTCCTTATTGTTGCCGATTTTCCATTATTGATTTGCTGAGCAATGCCAGGATCAGGCTTGCTTAACATATTTGCTATGCCGATATTACTACCTGAAAACTTGTTGCTTTCCTTATTATTGGTTGATCCTGAATCAAATAATTCATTATCTGCAATTTTATCTTTCTGCGATGGTTCAGATATAATGCGTTTAAATACAAGTAAGGCACCAAATAAAAGTAGTGCAGAAAAACAGATAAGCCATTTATGATAATTCTTCATCTTTAATTAGTTATAATTTTTAATCACTTTTGCAAATAGTACCCCTTCATCATTGAATATTTTACAAAAGTATAAACCTACAGCTAAATTACCACTATCAAAAAAAACTTTATGATTTCCGGCAGCTTTTTCACTTTCATCAATGATTGCTATTTCAGTCCCAAGTGAATTGCACAAAATAATTTTTACCCGGCCTGCAGATTTTAAGTAGTAATTAATAAACAGTTTGTTTGTAAAAGGGTTTGGATATGCCCGGAAACTATTTTCGATTGATGTTTTTATGTCAGTAATATCAAATGTAACCCTGTTTGATGCGAACGATGGACAACCTTTTACATTGTTGGCGATTACAAAATAAGTATCAGGTAATGCAGGTAAATATTTTTGTCCTGTGGCTCCGGCAATCGGGCCATAACTGTTATACCATTGATTTCCATACAATTCCGAAGAAACCAACCCTTTATCTGAAGCTGAAACTACCGGAGCCTCCTGCGCAGCCACAACATTCACTGTTACTTTGCCTGATACAGATAAATTATTTCTTCTTATCAATACATTATAAGTTGTTGTATCGCCGGGCGATGCTAAAGGATTAAAAATGGCTGAATTGCTGAGGGTAGAAGCTATTTCCCATTTGTACGTATATGCTGATGCGTCGCCTGGAGCAAAAACATAAAGCTGAACTTGTTCCCCGGCGCAGATGGTTGCAGGTACAGCCAGTGTTTTTATAGCCATGCCATCCGTATCAGGCTGGCTTAAAGAAGGCAGTTGAATATAATCAATCCATGCAGCATCAAGCCCGGCAGATGTTGCCTCATCCTTTTCATACACCCAACTGAAACGATGATTACCTGCCGAAACAGGAAAACTTACCTTAACCCATTCCTGATTTCCACTCCAACTTCCAAGTTCATGATCATCCACATAAAACTTAAGGTAATCGTAACCGCTTTCAGATGATACTTTTCGATAAAATGAGATGGTATCGTTGAAAAGCACCTGCTCTTCAATGAACATTTCACTTCGTTCCGAATTATTTATTGCCCCTGATTTTGCTGAAAATAAACTTTCGCATTTAACATCTGAACTGATTTTCCAGGGTTTTTCACCTTTAAATTGCCAGATAAATTTCTGAAAATTGCCGGTTTCAAAATCCTCCGCCTGAGGGCCAATGACCAGTGTATTGCTTGTAACTGAATTATAGGGCCCTGCCAAGGCTGTTACGTAAATTGAGAACACACTTTCCGATACAGCATCAGCGCTGACTGTAAATGAAAAGATCGATGAATCGGTCTCGCCGGGAGACAATTTCCCGAGTTTGTATGATGCTGAATTGGCAGTCACAAAATCGCCAAACAGGAACATTTGAGTAATAACATCTCCTGATATGGAATGACCTGAATTAGTCACAGGCATTGTAATAAAAATCGTTTCACCCGGATCAATCCTCCCGTTGCCATTACCCGCTGTGAAATCATCAAAACGCATAGTACCGTTAATAAGTTTTGGCGCGTAAACAAGAAAACTGAACTCCGAATTGAAAGTAGCTGAATCGACCTGGGTTTTTATAGTAAAAGATGAATTATGCATATCGGGAACATCATTACTAACCTGCAATGTGAATGCATTTCCGGCCGCAGCTGAACCATTACCTGCAATTACCGGCCAATAATAAGTATCATCCGGAATGGTGAAATAGCTGTCGCTGGTACTGAGCAAAGATTTAGCATTTATAGCCTGGGAGTTACCCAAGTTGTCAAATTTGAAATTTAGTGTAAGCAATTCCCCCGGATCAGGCAAATTGTTTCCATTTCCTTTTTCTTCATTTATCTGAACATTTTTAAGCACCAGGAACGGTCCTTGCGGAGATTCAACTTTCACACTATCTATGTAAGGCTGCCGGTTTTGCATAGTAACAACAATATCTGCATACCCGCTTTCAGTAAAAGGTTTCAGTGAAACGACTGCCAGCCCGTACTCATCTGCATCGGCCACTCCATGAAGAATACCATCTTTACTGATTGCAACCGTGGCATAAGGTTCCGTTCTGACTTCAAAAGTTAACGCCTTCAGTGGAAGTAATGGAGTATAAATAACTTTTAAAGCAGGAGGCACTCCGAAATAAATCATAGTTGACGGATCGCCCAGCAGGCAATACGATTCCCAATAATACTTTTTCATTCCGGAATTTGAGGCCTGAACTGCCAGGTTTCCGGCAAAAACCATCTGACCCATGGTACTGTACCATTCGGTCCTGTCTTCACCATGATCGTGAAAAATGCGATCATACACACCTGGTCCGCTGTTTTCGAAAGCAGGGTCCGAAGATATTGATCCGTTCCCTACACTCCACCAATAATCTTCGTCCCAGTAACTCAGACCGGAAGCCCCTATGTAACCTAAAGCGCCTTTATTTTTGGCTCTTAGAAGCGCTTCGCCAAAAGTATTCTTGTTATATTCATTTGTCTGACAACAATTTCCGACTAATAAACCATATTTGCCGATATTCTGAAGATTTGCAACATCTGAAATAGTAAATGAAGGATCAGCCCATCCTTCAGCATTTCCATGAGCAGAATAATTGGCATATGAAACCCCATTGCTTATGTTGTTCCGGATGTTTTCCGGGTATTTACTTCCTGTTTGCTCAGGTTGAAGATACGCATTTGGTACCAGGTTGTGTGCTGTATTGAAATAGTTTGTTGTTGCATAATTTACCTGTCCGTTTCCCCATCTCAGCTGGTGCATTGCATCCGATCCTGCTGCCATTACAACTTCATTCAGAAACGACGGATCAGGCATCAGGTATTGCTCATATTGAAGCGTTTTTTCGATTTGCGGAAGCAATTCTTCGACCGTATTGGCCGAAAACCTGCCATAAAAAACTTCTGGAAGGTAATCACCGGTGTATTCGCAATAGTATAAATCGCTTACATGATCGCCGCAGTCGAAAGCCGGAATCTGGTCCACATCTCCTACAAACAAAACAAAAGTTGGTGCAGGATCTCCTGAAGTTGCAGAGGCATATAAATTCTGAAGATATGTTTTAATCGAACTCAAGGATTTTCCAACTGCCGGATCATCTGTATATGCCTCGATAACTTTAAATCCGCGTTTGGTCTTCCAATGAATGAATGGCTGCAACGCACTTTTAAACA
Source organism: Bacteroidales bacterium (assembly GCA_038322655.1). GTDB lineage: Bacteria > Bacteroidota > Bacteroidia > Bacteroidales > UBA4417 > UBA4417. The sequence continues at coordinate 13,066 of JBBQGD010000090.1, forward strand.
TAGGATCGGATACAATTACATATTTTACAGGAACACCTGGAAGCACAGCGGTCGTTTCTTCATCAGGTTGATAGTTAAGTGCATTACTGAAAACACTTTTAAAGTAGGGCGATAGTTTGCCGGAATTATCCGCCCGGCTCTTAAACTGGCTGGTACCCGAGAAATTTATTTCAACAATCAGATTATCATACACCCTTATGGTATTTGAAACCGGATTATATTCAACCGGCGACAGCACCAGGTTGGCTAGATGTACACCACGCATATAACCGGCATCCTCAACCCGTGCTAATGCTTCGCCGTAATAACTGTTGGTTGTGTATATCTGCCTGTCCAAGGCAACCGGATTATTGCCGTTGCTGTTTTTTGATTG
>JBBQGD010000091.1:0-13344 GCA_038322655.1 Bacteroidales bacterium
AATTTCTGAATCAGACAGAGCAGAAATGGAAGAATTTATTGAGTATATAAAAATGCTTGTAAACACTTTAGGACATAAAGTATTTGACGAGAAAAGAGAATTTAAACCAAAACAAAAACAAGAAACGTTTTTAATTCGAGCCACTCGTGGTGCAGACGGACAAGGCGAACCAACATCTGACGGTTTTGTGGTATTTAAAAACTCAAAAGCAGCTACGTCAATTGTAAATTCAATGACTCCAAATTTCATCACATATAGACAAAAACTAATTGACGAAGGAGTGCTTGTTGATAGGGGAGAATACTTTGAATTTTCCGATGACTACATTTTTAGCAGTCCTTCGACAGCGGCAGTTATGGTAATGGGACGAAATGCAAATGGACTAACCGAATGGAAAAACAAAGCAGGCAGGACTTTGAAGGAGTTTGAATCAGAAGAAAAAACAATGAAGGCATAAAACATGGTATAATGCATGCGGTTTTAAGTGGTTTTCGAAGGTTTGAGGCTCGTAAAAAAGGTTGGCGTAAACTGATTGGAAAGTGCCTCGTATTTCCGCACGATACCATCAAATGTTGAACAGGAGGGTAAGTTAATTCCCTCCGGGAAAATATTATACTTTTTGTCGTTTTTCTATTGATTTTTATACCCTGATGGCAAGTACCATCTTTACACCATTGCATGGACATTGTTAATCACAGGCGCAGTTTTGGTTTTGATTGCTTATATGAAAAATTTTGCAGTCTTTTATTGGGGTTACAGGCATTCCGTTCCTTCAGATAGTGCCAGGTATGAACAGCAACTATTCACACTATCCACCAGGTTTTTACTCCGTTCTTTTGACTGGTTTTTGTATGGGATTGGTTTAGCAATGCACTACTCAGCTTTTTTTATTATCCTGTTGAAGAAGGAAAGAGAGTCAATGGAAGTCTGAGTTAATCAACACAGTAGTTTCTGAAAATAAAAAAGCCGGATCAGCTCCGGCCTTTTAGTTACTATCAATGCTTACTATTTTTCCTACCGGATAATAAATACTTTTTTCGAAACAACCTGTGTTCCTGTATAAATCTGCAGAATATACATGCCAGGTTCAAATCCCTGGGTAAGAATATGCAGATTCGTTCCTTTAGTATTGTTACGATAAACAACTTTACCAAAAGTATTAACCATTCGTATTTCGTTGAATTTAACCGGGGTTATAATATTAATAATTTCATTTGAAGGATTAGGGTAAACACGGTAAGCAACTTCGTCAGTATTCGCAATACCCAGGGCAATCCACGTAGTGGCGCAGTTTCTTGGCGATTCGCCCCCATTATATACTGCGGTAACACAATACATTTGCCTGCCTTTGGCTACAGGTGAATCAATATATTTAAGAGACATGATGTTTTCGGCGATAAGAGTATCATTTCTGTAAATAGTATAGCTGAGAGGAGCAATAACAGGAGCAACCCATGTAAGTGAAGCTGTAAGTTCCACCGGCTCGGCGGTAAGTTCAGTAACCGGATTCCGGACTGCCTGTGGCTCCATCACACCTGTATATTTAAACATACCTTCTTCAGTGGCGCTTAAATTAATGCCACCTGCCCAGCCGCAATGCTTATTTACAAAAGCAACTGAAGGGAAAGTAGAAACTTCGGTTCCACCTGCCTGTGACCATGAATGGCCTCCATCGAAGCTATATGAAGCTCCCACTCCAGTCGAAATAAAAGTATTATCTGTGCCTGGCACATAACATAAATCACTTAAATGAAACGGACCAATTGGAGAAATAGTTTGCCATGTTGCCCCTCCATCATGTGTCTCTTTTAGAACCGTTGTTTCAGAAGTTTGTGCAACCAGGCCATTCATTTCGTCCTTAAAACTGATATTGTTTATTCCTCCATTCGAGCTAGGATTGATATCTGTTTTGGAGATAACCCAATGTAAACCTCTGTCATGAGAGATATATAAATTTCCTTTGTTTGTGCCAAAAATAATAGTGTTTTCACCAACTGCCTGAATAACTGAAGTCCATCCGCCCTCACCTGAAACAGGCTCAGCACCTGCTCCTATATTTATTTTTGGAACGCGGGTCCAAGTAGCTCCGCCGTTTGAGGTAGTATAAATCTCAAAATAATTATCCTTGGTATCACCATGACACATACCGACATTTGCATTCCAGAACCATACATTATCAGCAAATGAAGCTGAACCCTGCAAAGCTCCGGGCAATTGAGTCCAGGTAGTTCCTCCGTTGCTGGTCTTGTAAACGCCACAGGTATTGTCCTGATTAGTACTACTATAAACTGTAACAAATGCAGTATCTTTATTGAGTCCGCAAATATTTCCAAGTCCGTAGGCCGTTCCTCCCAATACCTGACCCGGAGTCCAGGTATTTCCACCATCACTGGTTTTTGTGAATTCATTAATTGTTGTATTAACTACAGGATTGTTGTCAAGCGCTGTTGCCCAAACCACCAGTGAATCTACTGCATGAATATAATTTATATACCTGAATGGCGATGCAAAAGCACTTGCTTGTGGTATCCATTCACTAAGCCCTACATATACTTCCTGGTAAACTGAACCTGTGGCATCAGTAGCTTCAACACGAATGGTATAGGTGCCGATGGGCGTTTCAGTTGTTTTCCATGAATATGTGAAATTGGATTCAGTTGTAGTGGCAACAAGCCGGTTATTAATATAAAGTTTTACAGCGGTTGGTGTGCCTTTAACAACAGAGCATTTAATATCAAAAACAGGTCCTGATGTCACAGAATTATTTTGTTCCAGATTAATAAACCGAACAATTAAATTTGGATTGCCAGGCTTAATACCATAAATAATTGCATTGCCGGAATTAAAGTTTCCATTACCACTGTTGAGGGCACCGATAGCATAATACCCATTCCCAAAACTTGACCAACCCCAGTTCATATGAAATTTATCTGTGCTGTTTTGGTATCCGTCACATACCCAGGCGTGCCCTCCGGTTGGATCGCTTCCTGAGTAATATATAGGACGGCGAGCATCCAGTTCTGATTTAAGTAATGCTATCCAGGCAGAAGAAGTATAATCAGCCTTAGATGCCATTCTGATAGTTGAATTATCATAATTAAAATAAGTACTAAATGCCCAGGGAACACTTGCGGAGAAGGCTCCTGATTCGTCAGCTCCATAATTCATATTTACCGAAACACCTGCATGATATAACAATTTAGCGATTACCACCTTGTTACTGATGTTGGCAGTATTGCCCATAGCCGGAAAGTTATAGTTTGTTGCGCCAAAATCAGCTGATTGTTGACCCAATGTACTATGCGTATATGAATGTGAGCCTACGCCTGTTGCCGGAAAATTATGAAATTTCATAATCTGGCCCATTGCTGTAGCTACACACCCGGTATATGCTTTGCCATCAGGGCCACCTGTAGCTAATGGACAATAATAATTGTAATTCATGCCCTGATCCCATGAGGTTGTAAGCAATGGGCCCACATCGGTAGAAGTAGATTTTATTTTGTTGTAAATGATATTATTCCATTCGGATAGTGATTCGGTGTTATCCAATTTAGCCGCTACTATAGCTGCAATTTCCCTACTGTAGTTTTCAAACCAATAACGCAATTCAGGGTTAGTGATATTTTCTTCAATAAAGCCTTCATCAGATTGTGCCAAAATTGGAATAGCAGCATCATCGGCTGAAACAACCACAAATCCTCCGCCTGTGTAATTGAATCCATAGTAGGTTGTAATACCGTTGTATGACTTGCTGAAACTATTTGCAACACTTAGATTTGATTTCAGGGAAGTAGCTGAGAGGTATTTGTTTGCCACCTGGCTTGCTTGTTCCATGGTAACAGATTTACCAAAAGTTAACGTTACAGACAGTAGACTGAGTAGGAGTGTAGTTATTTTTCTCATTGATTTTAATCTTAATTATGACTTTATTTTATTTCAGTATACTAAATATAGACGAGTAATCAGGTTATTATTCTTGAGCTATCAGGCTAAATAAATTATAATATTTTCTTTTACTGCTTTTGAGCAGAAAGGATAACCTGGTATTTATTTATAGCAGTTGTACCAGATTTTATAATGCAAATATAATTTATAAAAGCTTCAAATATTGAAAATATTCAAAAATCGTATATAAATGAACCCTATTGATAGCTTGTAACCTGATTTGTTAAAAATTACTACCTTTGCACCCCTGCTTTCAGGCAGCATTTCATCAATCTCCAAATAATACCGGAATACAATGTTCGAAAGTCTAAGCGACAGGCTCGACAGAGCGTTTAAATTACTTAAAGGCCACGGTTATATTACCGAAATCAATGTGGCCGAAACTTTGAAAGATGTTCGAAAGGCATTGCTTGATGCCGATGTTAGCTATAAAGTTGCCAAGGAATTTACAGATACAGTAAAAGTTAAGGCACTGGGTCAGAATGTATTGACCTCAGTTTCTCCCGGCCAACTGATGGTTAAAATTGTTCATGATGAACTTGCCGAACTTATGGGTGGCGAAAAAGTGGAACTTAACCTCAAAGGAAGCCCGGCTATAATCCTGATGTCTGGATTACAGGGAAGTGGTAAGACTACTTTTTCAGCAAAACTCGCTAATTACCTGAATACAAAAAAAGGCAAAAAAGCCTTGTTGGTTGCCTGCGATATCTATCGTCCGGCTGCTATTGATCAACTAAAAGTGTTAGGTGAGCAGATTGGTGTTGAAGTATACGCCGAACCTGAAAATAAAGATGCCGTAAAAATTGCACGCAATGCACTTAACCATGCCAAAGACCATGGATTTAATGTGATGATTATTGATACCGCCGGCCGGCTTGCGATCGACGAAGTGATGATGAATGAAATTTCGGCGCTCAAGTCAGCTTTAAATCCGCACGAAACTCTTTTCGTTGTAGATTCAATGACTGGACAGGATGCGGTGAATACTGCCAAAACATTTAATGAAAGACTTGATTTTGACGGTGTAATCCTTACCAAACTCGACGGTGATACACGCGGTGGTGCTGCTCTTACCATTCGTTCGGTTGTAAACAAGCCGATTAAGTTTGTCGGTATTGGCGAAAAAATGGATGCCATAGATATGTTCTACCCCGAACGTATGGCTGACCGTATTCTCGGTATGGGTGATATTGTTTCCCTGGTTGAACGTGCACAGGAACAATACGACGAAGAATCTGCCCGCAAACTACAGAAAAAGCTTGCTAAAGATCAGTTCAATTTTAATGATTTTATTGATCAGATAAGGCAGATCAAGAAAATGGGTAATGTGAAAGATCTGATGAGTATGATACCCGGAATGGGAAAAGCCGTTAAAGATATTGATATTGATGAAAATGCTTTCAAAGGTATTGAAGCCATTATTCAGTCCATGACACCGATGGAAAGAGAAAATCCTTCCATCCTTAACGGAAGCCGACGTAAACGGATTGCACAGGGCAGCGGCAATGATATACAGGAAGTAAACCGGCTGATCAAGCAATTTGATGACACCCGCAAAATGATGAAGATGCTTACTACCGGGGGGGCTCAGAAAATGGCACAACAGATGAAAAACGCGAAGAGAAGATAGTACGGTTTAAGTTGTAAGATTTAAGTTGTAAGTTTTAAGGTGAAAACTGCAAGAATTAGTTTTAATCCTGAGATTTTATAGCATATATCATTATCCACACAATAACACATCATCGCATTAGCAAATTATCGCATCGGCACATTAGCACATTATCACATTATCACAGTAATCCCTTACCCCATGCAAATCATCGACGGCAAAATAATTGCTTCCGAAATAAAAAAGGAACTTGCAGCTAAAAGTGCTGCTATCATTGATAAAGGCGATCGTCCTCCTCACCTGGTTGCTGTTTTGGTAGGTGAAGATGCTGCCAGTCAAACATATGTAAACAGTAAGGAAAAAGATTGCAAAGAAGTTGGGTTTACTTCAACTATCTACAGGCTTGAAGCTGATACCACTGAAAAGAAACTCCTAGAAATTATTAATTTCCTGAACAATGATGACGAAGTTGACGGGTACATTGTTCAATTGCCCTTGCCTGCACATATAAATGTACAGAAAATCATCGGCAATATCAATCCTAAGAAAGATGTTGATGGTTTTCACCCGATGAGTCTGGGTCGTATGATGCTTGGCGAACCCACTTACCTATCCGCTACTCCATATGGGATCATACAGTTGCTCGAACGTTACAAAATTGAAACCAGCGGAAAACATTGTGTAGTGCTTGGACGTAGCAACATTGTAGGAACTCCTGTAAGTGTTATGTTATCGCGTAAAGCCAATCCCGGCAATTGCACGGTAACCATTTGCCATACAGGAACCAAAAACCTTAAAGAAATAGCAAAAACAGCCGATATCCTCATTGCTGCCATGGGACAGCCGCATTTTGTAACAGCTGATATGGTTAAAGATGGGGCAGTGGTTATTGATGTTGGCATACACCGGATGGTAGATAAAAGTGAGAAAGGATACCATATTATTGGTGATGTTAAATTTGATGAGGTCGCTCCAAAATGTTCTTTCATAGCACCTGTTCCTGGTGGTGTAGGCCCGATGACCCGTGTTGCATTGCTTATGAACACCTTTAAAGCATATAATAATGAAGTATAAAACATTTGGATATTTTAAAGGTTAATAGAGATCAGGAAACAGTAGTACTTCATTTTTAAGAATCAATTCATTGAAAACAGATCCGACACAACAAGGCAAATTACTTCCACTTATGGAGGATTTCTACACCATACAGGGTGAAGGATTCCATACCGGTAAGGCTGCGTACTTTTTACGCGTGGGAGGTTGTGATGTAGGTTGTTACTGGTGTGATGTTAAAGAATCGTGGAATCCAAAACTTCATCCTCTAACCGATTCAGATGAAATAGTAAGTCGCGTGATTGGTAATCCGGCTGCAACAGTTGTTGTTACAGGTGGTGAACCATTGATGTACAATCTTGATTATTTGTGTAACCAGCTTAAGAAACATGGGCTTCAGGTTCATCTTGAAACTTCGGGATCACATCCTTTTAGTGGCAGTTTTGACTGGATATGCCTTTCGCCTAAAAGAAAAAGTCCACCTAAATCTGAAATTTTCAGCAAAGCAAGCGAACTGAAAGTCATAATCTTTGATGATACTGATTATGAATGGGCCGAAGAAAATGCAAAACTTGTCAGCCCCGATTGTTACCTCTGTCTTCAACCCGAATGGAGCCGAATGCAGGTTGTAATGCCTGATATCATTGATTATGTGATGAAAAATCCCCGCTGGCATATCTCGCTCCAGGCGCATAAGTTTATGCATATTCCATAAATAGCATATTGTCTTGAAGTTAATATTATTTTTGGCATAGTATTAGCGAAGTAAACAATTGATAATTCCTATATTAATGGGAAGTTGCGTATTTTAGCATTTCAATACAGGAGATTTATGAAGTTTTCAGGATTTTTATTCGCATTGGTTATATGCCTGACATTGGATATATCCTTGTATGCACAACAACCTGCCAAAACACGCTCCGAAAAGCAATTTGAAAAAGCTGCCCAGATGTATAACAGGCATGATTATGCCGGGGCAATGCGTCAACTTGATGATCTTACATTAGATGATCCCAATTTTGCAAAGGCCTGGTTGCTAAAGGCTGATGTTTATTATGATTTGCAAAATTTCCCGAAAGCTGCAGCATCCTATAAAAAAGCCGTGGATGTTGACTCCTTAATTTTTCCTCCGGCTTATTATATTTTGGCAAACCTGTATTTTGATATAGAAAATTACAGTGATGCCAAAATTAACTATCTTAAATACCTGGCGTTTAAACCCAAAATTCAGGCTGAACTCAAACGCACTGCTGATAATTTGTTTTTGTGTGATTTCAGGATGCAGATGATGAAAAATCCTGTGGATTTCAATCCTGTTAATATCGGGCCTAACGTTAATTCATCCGGTTTTGAATATATTAATGCCGTTAGTCTCGACGAAGGTCAGCTTTATTTTACAAGAAAAGGATCAGGCCCCAAAAGCGACGAAAGTTTTTACCGCTCGGTTTCGGCCCGCTCGTCCACCGGGCAGCTGAATTGGAGCCCTGCAGTCGAAATCGGTGCACCCATAAATACTCCCGGAAATGAAGGAGCGCTTTGTGTTTCGCCTGATGGGCAAACTATAATTATAACTTGCTGTAGCCGAAGGGATTCCTACGGAACTTGTGATTTATACTCGTCGCACAAAATCGGAGATAACTGGTCGGAACCTGAAAATCTTGGTGATCAGGTAAATACTTCGGCATGGGAGTCGCAGCCTTGTCTTGCCGCCGATGGCCGGACTTTATTTTTCATATCCACCCGCAAAGGAGGATATGGCGGCTCGGATATCTGGAAAAGTATTCATCAGGCTGATGGTTCCTGGAGCCAACCGGTGAATCTGGGCGATACGATTAATACCCCGGGAGATGAAATGGCGCCATTTATTCATCCTGACGGTCGTACTTTATATTTTTCTTCAACAGGGCATTCGGGAATGGGTGGTGCTGATCTTTTTGTATCGCGAATGGGTGCAAAAGGTCGTTGGATAAAACCTGAAAATTTAGGATACCCTTTAAATACTAAACTTGATGAGATCAACCTGATCATAAATGCAAAAGGCACTGAAGCATATATTTCGGCTGTACGGAAAAGCGGGTATGGAAATACTGATATTTACCGGTTTGAATTACCTGCCCAATCCAGGCCTGCAGCCACATCGTATGTACATGGCAAGGTTTATGATAAAAACTCCTTAAGCCCTTTATCAGCGGCATTTGAGCTTATTGATATGCAAAGCAATGCTGTAGTAGTAAGCTCTTCATCAGATCAGGTAACAGGCGAATTTGTAATGAGTTTGCCTGTTGATAAAGACTATGCGCTGAATGTTTCATGCAAAGGCTATCTGTTTTATTCAATGAATTTTAACCTTAGCCGTGATCATGATTCGGTAAACCCCGTGAAACTTGATGTCCCGATGCAGCCTGTGGCGGTTGGGGAAAAGGTAGTTCTGCATAATATATTTTTTGAAACGGATAAGTATGAATTGCTTCCTGATTCAAAAGCTGAACTTGGGAAACTGATTGATTTTCTATTGAAAAATACGGATTTGCATATCGAAATCGGCGGTCATACGGATAATGAAGGAAGCGATACCCATAACATGGCACTTTCGCTGAACAGGGCAAAAGCAGTGTATGATTACCTGGTATCCAATGGGATAGCAGAGGATAGACTTGCTTACAAAGGATACGGTGAAACTATGCCTGTCGAAAACAATACTACATCCGAGGGACGTGCAAATAATCGAAGAACTGAGTTTAAGGTAATAAGTAAATAAGTTCAAAGTCTCAAATCTCAAGACCTAAATTCCAGTTTCCAAATCCTAACTCTAAAATTTCAGTTTCCAGTTTCCAGGTATAGAAGTTAACTACAAGCTATCTAACATCCAACATCCTAACTCTGAAATCCGACATCTGAAATCTATTTTGCCGTCCAGAAACAGCGAACAGGTGAGATTATTTTTTCTTCTTTTTTGAGTTGCGACATAGCTTTGTCAACCACTTTCCTGTCGAGACCGGTTTTTTCAGAAATCTGTCCGGCATTCATAGGTTTTTCGCTTTGCTTTAATGATTCGATAATTTGATCTTCGGTGTTCATATTCGATGAATTAAATTGAGTTTAGATTAATTGTTTTGAATCTGTAAAGTTACTAATATGATTAGACATAGGGTTATTTTTTAAAATACAAAAGGCTCAAAAGTCTTGGACTTCTTTACCGTTATTTGCGGTTATGTTTTAAAAATCAGATTTTTACGATATCTGGAATTATGAGGAAATAATTATTCATGCGAATCAAGGGTTGGCGTGAAATAGCCACGAAGTGGCTAAACATCAATAATCGTGGGTGCAACCCACGGTTATTGATCGATTTAGTGGTATCAGCCACGAAGTGGTTGAACAGAATTATGCATAATTCAACCCCTTTGGGGCTGACATTAACCTGTCATTGTTAACCGTGGGTTGCACCCACGGTTATTGAAGCTAAGCCCTTTCAGTGCTTTGCGAAAATATAGAAAAAGATTTAACCCTTGATTGACATTATTCACTAAAGCAAATAAAATTTGAATTATAAAATTGGCTTTTCGAGCGAAAATTCAAGTGTTCAACCGTGTAATTCTTACGTAAAAAATCACTACTTTTGCACACTTATTTCCGAACATTACTTAACTACATGATAAACATAACATTACCAGATAATTCCGTAAGGCAATATGCTGCCGGAACTACTGCCTTGCAGGTTGCACTTAGTATCAGCGAAGGTTTGGCCCGCAACGTGTTAGCCGCTAAAGTTGATGGACAAGTATGGGATGCAACCCGGCCTATTGACAAGGATGCACGTGTACAATTACTCACCTGGAACGATCCGGAGGGAAAGTCAGCCATGTGGCATTCATCGGCCCATTTAATGGCCGAAGCTATTGAATTGCTTTACCCCGGCGTTAAATTTGGCATAGGACCCGACATTGAAAACGGTTTCTACTACGATATGGATTTCGGTGGCAAACAGATCACACCTGAAGATTTGACCCGCATAGAAGCAAAAATGCTTGAGCTGGCCCGCCAGAAACAACAATACGTTAGGCGTTCGGTTTCAAAAAGCGAAGCGCTTGATTATTTTACTAAAAAGGATGATGAATACAAGATCGAACTTATAACCGATCTGCAGGATGGCGAAATTACCTTTTATGAAACTGGGCAATTTACCGACCTCTGCCGTGGACCTCATTTACCTGATACTTCACCAATTAAAGCAATTAAACTACTGAATATTGCCGGAGCTTACTGGCGTGGTGATGAGAAACGCAAAATGCTTACCCGCATTTATGGAATAACTTTTCCGAAACATAAGGAACTCGAAGAATACCTGGTATTGCTCGAGGAAGCCAAGAAGCGCGATCACCGGAAATTGGGCAGGGAACTTGAATTATTTACATTCTCACAAAAAGTCGGGCAGGGTTTGCCTTTATGGCTTCCAAAAGGCGCACAACTTCGCGAAAGGCTCGAAAATTTCCTCAAAGGTCTGCAACGTAAAGCAGGATATTTGCCCGTAATTACACCACATATAGGTAATGTTGAATTGTATAAAACCAGCGGCCATTTCCAGAAATATGGTAAAGATTCCTTTCAACCAATCAATACTCCTATTGAAGGTGAGCAGTTCATGCTTAAACCAATGAACTGCCCTCATCACTGCGAAATATACAATGCAAAACCACGTTCGTATAAAGATCTGCCAATCAGGTTTGCTGAATTTGGTACTGTATACCGTTACGAGCAAAGCGGCGAACTTCATGGTCTTACACGAGTTCGTGGATTTACACAGGATGATGCTCACATTTTCTGTCGTCCTGATCAGCTTAAAACTGAATTTATGGCAGTAATCGATATTGTACTTCATATCTTCCGAATACTCGATTTCAAAGATTATACAGCTCAAATTTCACTTCGTGATCCCGAAAACAAAGAGAAATATATTGGAAGCGACGAGAACTGGGAAAAAGCTGAAAGCGCTATTATTGAAGCTTCTGCTGATAAAGGTTTAAGGACTACTGTTGTACTTGGAGAAGCCGCTTTCTACGGCCCTAAACTCGACTTTATGGTGAAGGATGCTCTTGGTCGCAAATGGCAATTGGGTACAATCCAGGTGGATTATAACCTACCTGAGCGTTTTGAACTTGAATATACCGGCAGCGACAATCAGAAATATCGTCCTGTAATGATACACCGAGCACCTTTTGGGTCGATGGAGCGTTTTGTAGCTGTGCTGCTGGAACATACTGCCGGAAATTTCCCGCTTTGGCTTACGCCTGACCAGGTTATTGTTCTGCCTATAAGCGAGAAATACGTTGATTATGCAAAAAAAGTTGCACAAGTGCTTGAAAATTCCGAAATTCGCGCCCTCGTTGACGAACGCAATGAGAAAACCGGTAAGAAAATACGTGATGCTGAATTAATGAAGATACCGTATATGCTTATTGTAGGAGAAAAAGAAGAAGCTGATAACACGGTTTCAGTGCGTAAACATGGAGAGGGTGATTTGGGAACATTCAGTATGAACGATTTTATAGCTCATATTGTTGAGGAAACCAGGAAACAACTTGAATAACGTATTGCTAATCTATATTTTGAAAGAGTAAACCATATTTATTAACCAACAGGAAGGAGTTATAACCATAGCAACAACTAACTACAGCGGCGGTGCTCGCCAGGATCGCAGATTTCCTCGTCGTGATAAAGAAGAGCTGCATAAGATTAACGAAAAGATCAAATCACCCGTTGTAAGGGTGGTCGGCGAAAACATTGAACCAGGCATCTATAATTTTAAAGAAGCCCTTACAATGGCCGAAGATCTTGAACTTGACCTTGTTGAGATTTCCCCTACTGCCAATCCACCCGTATGCCGGATTGTGGATTACAAGAAGTTTCTTTATGAATTGAAGAAAAAGGCAAAGGAAATTAAAGCCAAGACTGCCAAAGTTGTAGTGAAGGAAATCCGGATGGGTCCCCAGACGGACGATCATGATTTTAATTTTAAATTAAAACATGCTCAGAGTTTCCTCCAGGAAGGTGCTAAGGTAAAAGTGGAAGTATTTTTCCGCGGACGTTCCATTGTTTATAAAGATCAGGGCGAAATTATCCTGTTGAAATTTGCCCAGGAACTGATGGATTACGGAAAAGTTGAAAAACTGCCTTTGCTCGAAGGAAAACGTATGATTATGATTATCGCTCCTAAAAAAGCATCGGTTTAATCCCAACAGCCTAAAAGTCTAAATACCTAATAATCACCATAAATAAACCAAGTATCATGCCTAAAATGAAAAGTAAATCCGCTGCCAAAAAGAGGTTCACCCTCACTGGTACCGGTAAACTTAAAAGGAAGCATGCATACCACAGTCACATCCTGACAAAAAAATCGACAAAACGTAAACGTAACCTTGGTTACACTACTGTTGTTGATAAGGCAGACGTGAAAGCGGTACGCGATATGCTCCAATGCTAATCAATTAATTTTTTTAACCTTACTTTCAGCCCCGTAAGAATCTGCTAAACAGTAGGTCGCTGAAGTAAAAAAAACAAGTAAAATGCCAAGATCAGTCAATGCAGTCGCCTCAAGGGCCCGCAGGAAAAAAATCCTAAAAGCGGTTAAAGGCCAATTCGGCAGGCGCAAAAATGTCTGGACGGTAGCCAAAAATGCATACGAAAAAGGAGGCGTGTATGCATACCGCGACAGAAAAACCAAAAAACGCACTTTC
>JBBQGD010000092.1:0-13256 GCA_038322655.1 Bacteroidales bacterium
TCGATGCCATAAGCGTAACCTTTTGCACCATTAATTCCCAGGTATTGAATGCGCACATTATCAACCTGGTACGGAACCAAATCAGTAAGATATTTGTAGTATATTTCGGTTACAAATTTAAAAGGTCGTCCCCACGACATAAAATTCCAGTCGCTGCCGGCAACAAACTGAATTGATTTTTGTGCTTTCAGGCTATCATTGATCTGACCTGTTAGATTACGGAGTTCGCGGTAAAACGGAGGTTGAGAATAAAACCCGGCCGAAAAGCGGAGCATAATGTCTTTTTGCCATTTCGGTTTATACGAAATGCTGGCACGCGGGCTAATAATAAATTGGTTGTTGTAATCCCAATAGTTAAACCTTACGCCCGCTGTGATAGCCAGAGCGGTTGAGTCACCATCCAATGACCAGGTATTTTGTGCAAAGGCAGTGTACCTGTTTGAGCTGATATGAGCTGAAGATTTCAAGTGGTAATCCAGAGTGAAATCGGTAAGATTTCCTGCCTGGCCGGGAGTCCCCGGATTGTATGGTAACGAAAAATAGGCTGAATCTATTCGTTGGTATTCATTAATCCGGTCATCAATATTTTCATGTTGGTATTTGATGCCCCAAAGTGCATAATTCCGGCCTTTTGAATAACTGTAGCGGTTTTCAGCATTTATTACAGTCATATCCAGCTGGTTGCGCGCGTGGTTAAAATATCCGCCTACTCCTTTAGTTTCAACTACTTCGATTGAATCGGTGTTGGTAGGTTGGTTATCGAGCAAGGCGATATAGTACTCAGCAAGTACATCGTATGATTCTGTTTCCCGTGAATTGTATGCAGATGTAATCCATTTAATCTGCAGGTTTTTATTCGGTTTATGTGTCAGAGTAATTCCACCCATACGACTATCGTACTTATCAACTTCCTGTCCTTCAAAATACATGGTCAGGCGCAGCGGTGTTTTCAAAGTTCCGAATTTAGTTTCGCGTGTTTCAGGGATAAAAGTATAGTTGTTGGATGAAACATATCCCAAAACTGACAATTCGAGTTTTTCCGTTAGTTTGTATGTTAACAGGGATTGAAAGTCGACAAAAACCGGCTTGTAGCTTCCTTGTGTTTCAAGTGCATTCAACAGGTACTGGTTGGTTTTGTATCTTGCCCCGGCCAGGTATGTAAACTTTTTGTCTTTACTGATTCCTTCCACATGTGCTGTAGCGCCAAGCAGGCTGGCTGTAGCTGAAGCCGCAAATTTAGTCGGGTGTTTGTATTTTATATCCAGTACACTCGATAATTTATCGCCGTATTTTGCATCGAATCCACCTGAGGAAAATAAAACCGAAGAAACCAGGTCGCTGTTCAGGAAACTTAGGCCTTCCTGCTGACCTGAGCGAATCAGGAACGGACGGTATATTTCGATATCGTCTACATAAACAAGGTTTTCGTCGAAGTTACCTCCACGCACTGAGTATTGCGAGCTGAGTTCATTATTTGAAACTACGCCCGGCATAGTTTTTATCAGAGCTTCAATCCCTCCCGAAGCAGTAGGTAGGGAATTCACTGTACGGGCATCAATACGTATAAGGTTTGTATTCCGGATCTGCTTGTCTTCAATAATAATACTCTCCAATTCAGTAGCTGTAGATGTGATAGTGCGGTTAACCCTGAGTCTTTCGCCGGCATTAACTTTAACGTATGCAGTATCAGTTTTGTAACCGATAAATGAAAAAACTATTTTAACTTCTTTAGCAGCAGGAACCTGTAGAGTGTAACTTCCATCAGCAGCGGTGGAGGTGCCGCCCGGTTGTCCATAAATACTTACATTGACCAGTTCAACAGGTTCATTGTTCTCATTTGTCACCTTTCCTGAAATCATTCCAGTTTTTTGAGCATACAGAATGTTGCTGACTATCAGTAAACCAATAATAAGTATAGTTCTTAATCTGAAAAACTGCTGAGTGGGAAAAGGCTTCAAATTCGCGCAATGTTGTAAATAATACAAATAAAAAGGTAGCTACCGCACATGATAACGTTCTATCTGCGAAAGTAGTATAAATTAAGGAATTGAAAAATATTCGCTGTTAATATGGAAACTGAAAACTGCTATTTGAAACTCACTCCTTACAACTTATATCTAACATCTTATAACTTACATCTTATAACTTATCCCTTATAACTTATCCCTTATAACTTATCCCTTCCCACATCCCCCTAATAATCCTTCTTTTTCTTAAAATCCCCTCGTTTCCAGGCTTGAATAAACTTGGCCCATGCAATGGGATTCAGGAGGTTATTTGGCATGGTTTGTCCGTTATAGTAAAGTTTGTCAGCCCGCACATCCATGTAGTTATTATAGCTTTGTCCGGGTGTAAATCCGTATTTTTCCGGGTCATAATTGCGACCGTATATTTCGCGCATTTCCATATAAGCCAGGTTGCGCTTGGCAATCGTAATATCGTCGTCTGGAATCCGGAGGGTTAAAAAGGCATGGCGGAACTGCTCCTTACTCGGCCATGGGTAAATCACTGTTTCAGTAAGCATAAGCGTGTCTGATGACATTACCTGTATAAGTGAGTACCTGTTTTCGGAAAGTGTATCAGGAATACGGAATAAACCGGTTTTATAACCTACCGCAGAGAACGAGATCAGGTCTTTTTTATGAACAACAATGGAGAAAAATCCCCAATAGTCGGATGTCGTGCCGCGGCCTGTTGCTGCAACAGCAATATTGGCGAAAGGAACTGGCCGTAAACTGTCGGCAGTAACCACGACTCCTGAAAACTGAACAAGATCGTTAGTCCGCTGAGCACTTACTCTGACAGCAGAAAGCAAAAGGATAATGAATACTAGTATTGGTAAAGTTGCTTTCATCAGTTGCAAAGATATTTCTTTTACATTGCCAAAGTAAATAACAGTAAGCCAGTTTTCAAAAATAATGTTAACGCGCTTTAGCCGGCAACAAAAAAAGCTGTCACCCAAAAGGGAAACAGCTCTGGAATTATTCATTACAAATGTCTACTTATTGATTAAAAAACCTTTTTCGCGGGCTTCTTTCAGGCATGCACTGATGCCTTTTTTATTGATAGTACGCAGTGCCGAAGTAGAAACTTTTAAGGTTATCCACTTATCTTCTTCAGGAATGAAGAAACGTTTTGTTTGAAGATTTGGGTAAAACCTGCGTTTGGTTTTAATATTTGAATGGGAAACAGTGTTTCCTACAATCATTTTCTTTCCGGTTAATTCGCAAACTCTTGACATACTATTAGGCTTTTCAAAATGGAGTGCAAAGGTCTGTATAAATTTATAAAAATCAAAGCAATCTGAAATAAATCTTTAATAATGTTTGATGCGCTTTGTATTTTGGTTCTAAGTAAAAGATATTCAGTTGATTAAAATCGATATCTTTTAGTCGGCGACTGACATCAGGTCGTTCTCCAACAATTTTTCGCAACCTTATTCAATTAATTTCCCGCGCAACATATTCAATGCAGCCACGGATGCTTTCCTGATATTTCTTCCCCGATGTTCGCCAAACATGAATTTCCTGGCTATGATTTCAGTGGGCGTTGCCACGGCAATCCACGTAGTGCCGACAGGTTTTTCTTCTGTTCCTCCGCCCGGACCAGCTATTCCTGAAACAGCAATAGCATAGTCGGTTGCAAAACGTGTACGGATGCCTGCAGCCATAGCTAAAACAGTTTGTTCGCTCACGGCTCCGTTTTCAGCAAGCACCTGGTGAGGAATGCCCAGGAAATGTTCCTTTATTTCGTTTGAATACGCTACTATGGATCCTTTGAAATAATCGGAGCTGCCGGCAATGCTCGTAATTAGCTGAGCGATGTTGCCACCGGTGCAACTCTCAGCAGTGGAAATTGTCATTCCTTTACCGTGGAGTAACTTTCCAATAACTGATTCTATGGTATCGTTATCAAAACCAAAAATATATTTCCCGGCATATGGATAAAGCTCTTTTTCTGCTTTATTTATTGCTTCCTGTAGTTCCGCGCGATCCGTTCCGTATGCGGTCAGTCGCAGCCTCACCATACCTGGTTGAGGCAGATAAGCTAGTTTGATAAATTCCGGGAGGGAGTCTTCCCATGGCTCGATGATGTCAGAAAGATGCGATTCGCCAATTCCTTCGGTTAATATGGTGCGATGGATGATCACACGATTTAAATTGTTGAACAGCCGCGGAATTATTCCTTCTTCCATAATGGCTTTCATCTCAAAAGGAACCCCAGGCATGGAGATATAGATACAATCATTTTTTTCGAACCACATGCATGGTGCAGTCCCGTTTGGATTGGCGATAACCTGGCAGTTAGCCGGAACCATTGCCTGTAAGCGGTTTATTTCAGAAACGGCAATACCCCGGGCTGAAAAAAGTTTTTCGACATTGACATAAGCTGTTTCGCTGAAAACCAGTGTAGTATCGAAATATTTGCAAAGCGTTTGTTTGGTAATATCATCTTTGGTTGGCCCCAGCCCTCCGGTAATTAATATAAGCTTTGCCCTTTCTGAAGCCTCTTTTAATGTGGAAAGGATATGTTGCTGATCATCGGAGATGCTTGTAATTTGGTGAACTTTGATCCCTATTACATTAAGCTGCTCGGCTATCCAGGCTGAATTAGTGTCAATAACCTGCCCGATAAGTAGTTCATCGCCAATAGTAATTATTTCTGCAAGCATATTTTGTTTTTTGATAATATTTTACTTTGGATAAAAAGAGTTTTGGTTATTGTTGGCTGGAAGTCGGAAGACCGAAGTGGGAAGTATTTAGTACCAAAGGAATATGGTTCCTGAAAATGATTCTAATCCGGGAAGACAAGATTACACACAACCTTAAAAAATAATTTTTGAAAAATAAGAAATTTTCTCCAGCAACACCTGGTTTACTGACTCTCATCTTCCATTTTCCGACTTCTGACCTCTGATTTCGGCCTTCCGACTTCGATCTTCCGACTTCGTGTCTTCTGACTTAAAAAAAAGAATCGCAATTATATGGATAGTACATTAAAAAGCTGCGCCCAATCCAAGGTTCTTTGGAATAATTGACATTACCGGGATGTCAGACAGCCTGATAAATTCCTGTGATTCAGATCCTACAAAGTATTCAACAAGCCCAGGTTCCTGGTGGGTCATAATGATCATAAGGTCTATATCTCCTTGTTGCTTAACATACCGGAGGATGGAAGGAACAGTAGTTTTTTCATCTTCGATGCATTCAATCATTTCAAATGTACAATTGATGCCTGCAGATGCAATAAAATCAGTAACCTGCTCGCCTAGCTGGTAAAGCCTTCCTGCTTCAGCCTTCTCATTTTTTTTCCATAATGCGGACACGACTTTAATCCCTGCTCCGCAAAACCTTGCGATTTCAACTCCCAGGGGCACTTTTTGCCGCGATTCTTCAGATAAATCCAATGGTAAAAGAATATTCCGGCATTCAGAGTAAATGTGGTCGGAGTTAACGGTAATTACCGGGCAGTTTGATGCTCGTACAATCCTTGAAGTATTGGCCCCTATCCGGTTTCCCTGCTTACTTTCCTGAACTGAACCATTTGTTCCCATAAAGATAAACTGCGCATTTATTTCTTTGGCGACATCAATGATTTTTGAATATATTTTGCCTTTCTCAATCCTGTATGTAACTTCTAATCCGGATGATAATGAAGCTTTTTTAGCAACTTCAGCAAGACGTTCCTCGATAATTATAAGTATCTCACTTTTTTGATCATCACTGAAAATGCTGGAAAATATTCCGGATGGCTCATGCACGTATAATAATGTAATGTCAGCGAGGATCAGGTGAGCAAGGCTGAAGGATTGTTCGAGTGCAATAAGGGATTGCTTTTCAAAATCTACAGGGATAAGGATTTTATTCATTGCTTCAATGATTTGTTTACATTTGTCTGCAAAAATACCTTTTTACTAATACATTCGCTAATAATGGGACCAATTGCTGAGTCAGAACTTATACTAAATCCTGACGGGAGTGTTTATCACCTGCATCTTAAACCTGAAAATATTGCTGAAACTATTATTGTTGTTGGCGATCCGGGACGTGTAAAGGAAATTTCGAAATATTTCGACAAAATAGAATTTTCGGTACAAAACCGGGAATTATTTACTAATACCGGTACAATAGGCAAAAAAAAGCTTACTGTATTATCAACCGGAATGGGCACTGATAACCTCGATATTGTTATAAATGAGCTGGATGCAGTTGTAAATATCGACCTCAAAACACGCAGGCCAAAAGAAACACACACAAAACTTAATATTATCAGGATGGGTACTGCCGGCGCCTTGCAAGGAGATATATTGGCAGGCGATTTTGTTGCCTCATCCTTTGGAATGGGTATGGATGGTTTGTTATACTTTTATGATAAAGGTAAAAGTGTTATGAATAAAGAACTGGCAGAGGCTTTTGTTAAGCATGTTAACTGGAACACGAATCTGCCCGGAATTTATGCTGTACCCTGTTCGGATACATTGATGGATAAGTTAGGTAAGGACCTTGTGCATGGAATTACATTGACTGCGCCTGGTTTTTATGGTCCGCAGGGCAGGGAACTAAGGCTGAAGCTGGCATTCCCTGAATTAAATCACCTGATCGAAAGTTTTGAATACCAGGGAAAAAGAATTGCGAATTTTGAAATGGAGACATCTGCTCTTTATGGTTTGGGTAAAATGCTGGGGCATGATACACTTACCATTTGTACCATTGTTGCTAATCGGGTAAGTCAAACCTATGCAAAAGATTACCATGCTGATATTGAAAGACTGATCAAATTAGTTTTGGAGCGGTTAACATCTTGATATGAAATTTATTGCGTTTCACAAAAGTGCTGCAAAGTAAATATTGGAATAGCATCAGGCTAAAAGCAAATGCCCTTGTTTATCAAAAGAAAACAAGGGCATTTTTATAAATTGTTTTTTAGCAGCCTAATTTATATATCTTTTATTACTCTGAATTGCTCCTCGAATTGCAGCTTTCAGGGGTTCGGTACATCTTATCACCATTTCAATATCATCAGGAAAAGACACCGGGCTTGTTCTTGTTCGTGCAAGTTGATCTGAATTCAGAGCACCTATATCGCCTAAGGCGCGCGAAGAAACATATCTGAAATTGGACTCGGCAAAAATCGGATCTTTTTTAAGTATTTTATCGGGATTCGACTGGATTACAGAAATGTCACCATCAATACGGCATGTTTTTACCTGTTCTGATTCAACCAAAGCACATTGAAGGGTTTTGTATTTTTTAATTTTAATGTCATTCCCCAAAGTATCTCTTGTAACATTGCCTTTCTTGTCGAGAACATAGGTATAACCATCCTCAACTTCTTTTTTGATAACGGTATCTTTTTGTATGGTTCGATCGGGACTGACAGCAATATTTTTGACTTTTACATCTATAAAATAATCATATTTTGTGTTCTCATTCAGGTTCTGTGTATAATATTCAACCCACTCGGAATTGAGTGCCGGCAGATTGAGGGCAAGCAGATCCTGTTCAAACTCTTTGGGGAATTTAATCATCGAAGTATTCTCGATGGAAACAAATACCCTACTCATTCCAAGATCTTTTGCCTCATCGATTTTGGTATTGATATTCTCATAGTCGCCAACATACTCTTTTGCCCTTAAATATTCATTATAGGCTTGTCTGTACGAATCTTTTAATCCATTCTTCATCAGTTCATTGCCATGCGCATAATAGAAATCAGCTGCTTTGCGTTTTGCGGCAACCATGTCAGACATATAATCGACATAAGGGAAATCGATGATTTTTCCATTTTTATTCAGTGGAGTTACTGATTTTACCAGTGATTGCCTGTTATTCAGTGAATTATAAACCTGGTATATTTCGTCCCAGTTATTAGGCCGTCCTTCCATTTTCAGGAATCTTACCCGTTCATTATCCTGATCATTTGCCACCTGGTAGGACTTTTCGAGAATTTCTATTTGTTTTGCATCCGAATTATCTTTCCGCAACTGTTTTACTGCTTTTGCAATAGCTGCATCATAGTTGCCTTTTTGAAGTTGTTTTTTTGATGAACCACATCCGGATAGAATGATGGCCAGGATAAATACGATCGGGAGAAATTTTTTCATTGATGATTAATTTTAGATGTTAGCAAAGGTAAAAAAATGTTAAAACTACAAGCTGAAAAATATCTGGTTCTTGAGATAAATGCTGATTAAACATTACGCGAAAAAATCAGCTTTTATAAGATAAAACAGGGTTTTGAGAATTAAAAAGCAGGCTTCTTTCCTTTTATGTCACAAATGTTTATAGACTTTGAATGCCAATGTAACTCTAAAAATGCCACAAATGGGAATATTTATATGCTATGTCTGTAATAATTTAAGCAGGTTTAATACATTTGTTGTGCATTTGTTGGGCAGGTATTATTCTGGATGTTCATTTAAACATCCAGTAAATGGTTTCAGGAAATATATGGATATCAATTCATTTATAGATTTTCAGGTCATCAACGAATTGGGCAATAATGTTGATGGATATCGTTACAGCACATTCTTCTATAAACAAAAGGATTCTGACGGTGGCAAATTATTTGCCGGACCTCAATGGGATTTTGATCTTTGTTACGGAAATGTTGACTATTCACCAACGAACCTGGCTACTGATCAATGGTTATATCCTCATTATGGCCCTAATGAAGGTTTTCCAATGCATTAGTGGGCCCATTTAATGGAAGATGAAGATTATCAGAAGGCATTTTCTGCCAGGTGGAAAGCACTCCGGACAAGACTCTTCAGCACTGATTCCATCATGGCTGACCTGGATGCAGATATTCAATATATGGGTGAAGCCATTGACCGGAATTTTACCCGCTGGCCTACCCTGGGATTCTATTTTTGGCCGAATTATTTTGTCGGAAGCACCTACCAGGAAGAAATCAATTATTTAAAAACATGGATTAACAGCCGGCTTGAATGGATGGATGGCAATGTTTCCCTTTCAAGCGGTGAATTTGCCTCGGCTTACAAGGCATATAATGTTTCTGTTTTTCCCAACCCGGTAAAAGATCTTTGAAATATAAAACTTACCACAAAGGATGTAAACAGGATTGACTGCGAAATTGACGATTTGCTGGGGAAGAAGATTTTTACATCAGCATTCTCGCCTTTTTCGGAAGGCGAACAGGTTATTCAGTTTAAAATCCCTAACATTGCTCCAGGTTATTATATCCTGAAATTAACACAGAAAGAAAAAGTGATCGGGGTGCAGAAACTAATAGTAGAGTAATGACTTTTTTCCGGGCCTCGGCATGTATCTATAAATTGATTTAAAGCCTATCATCTGCTAAAATTCGGGAATCGGATTTTAAGTGCCAGATTTCTGAATATAAATTCAAAGCATGTAATTCTCTTGTTTTACCTTGAAGCCTTGGGCTTGAAATTCGGGCCTGGGATTTTAATATAATCTGTTTATTGTCAAATTCATATATTGTTTTTTCAATTTATCTTTTAAAAAGATGAACCTTTATTCCGAAGCATTTGTTTTTAAGTAAACAAATACGTAAATTAAATGGTAAATACTTCAATGTGGATGAAAGCCCTTAGGGTTATACCACAAATCACAAAGCCTGAGTGGAATGCACTCGATGTAATTTCGCGTTGGCTTATTGCCACACGTGCCGCCGTATTTATAATGACAGCCACAGCTGCTGCCATTGGTGGATTGCTCGCCTATCGCAGCGGTAATTTTTCGTGGGACCTTTTTATTTTGTCGATGCTCGGAATAGTAATGGCACATGCCAGTAACAACCTGCTTAACGACCTGGTCGACCATAAAAGAGGAATCGATAAGGATAATTATTACCGATCGCTCTATGGCCCGCAGCCGCTTGAACACGGTTTGCTAAGTATGAAAAGTTTCATGACTTATCTTCTTGTCACGCTTGGAATTGCTCTTGCAATCGGGATTTACCTGGTAGCAGTTACTGGGATAGGAGCATTATTGTTATTGGGTGCCGGCTTGTTCTTCCTGTTATTTTACACCTGGCCCCTTAAATACTACGGATTAGGTGAGCCTTCCGTAATACTGGTATGGGGACCTCTGATGGTAGGCGGAACTTATTATGTGGTTTCCGGCGGACAGTGGGATAACTGGGTAGTTTTGCTCAGTCTTGTTTATGCATTAGGGCCTACAACCGTTTTGTTTGGTAAACATACCGACAAACTACCTGAAGATAAAGCTAAAGGGGTACGGACTCTTCCGGTTGTAATTGGGGAGAAAGCTGCCCGCTATTCTACAATTGGATTCTGGTTGCTGCAATACGCTTTTATAATTGCGTTGGTTTTAACTAACCGCCTTGGTCCGGCTATGTTAATTGTGCTTTTCGCAATACCAAAACTTATTTGGGCTTCTAAAGTTTTCATTCATCAACGCCCGTCTGTAAAACCCGAAGGCCCTTCAGGCGAAGGTTGGCCACTCTACCTGGTATCGCACGCATTTGAGTATAACAGGGTTTTCGGAATGCTTTTCCTGCTAGGTCTCGTTGTGGATGTTGCCTTGTACAAGTTTGGATTCGTGTGGCACATCTTTTAATCAGGATTTAAATTTAATATTGAAAGTATTCTGATGAAAGCCCAAATAGAGTTTTCCTGGTAATGGCTATTAAATTTTTAGAAATTAATCAGTAATGAAACCCTGCCAGAGAATTTTTCGGCAGGTTTTTTGAATTTTCAGCCCTATTCCCAAATCAAATTTAGTGATATAGCAAATATGAATCAGAAACATAGATTTCAACCTTCGTTTGTTGAAAACTAATTTTCAAGTCGTTACCAGTTGATATGGAAGGGACGTAATTTTAAGCAACCCAAAAACCAATGACTGACGACTTTGATATGGAACAACTTAACCTGCTGATTCATTTGCTTGATGATCCCGACCAGGAGGCATTTCAGCAGGTGAGTAATGAAATTCTTACTCTTGGACTGCCCGCCGTTGAACCGCTTGAGGAAGCCTGGTTTAATACAAATGATAATTTAATACGGCAGCGCATTGAGGAACTTGTACATAGCCTTCAGTATGAAAACCTATATAATGAATTGGGCGCTTGGGTTGTAGCTGGCGGACAAGACTTGCTTCGCGGTTATATTATTGCTACAAAGTTTCAGTATCCAAACCTGGATGAAGAAAAATTACTTGCTGATCTCAATAAACTTACCCGGAATGTATGGCTTGAATTGAATGAAAATCTTACCAGTCTTGAAAAAATCAAGGTGTTAAATCATGTACTTTTCGGGATAAACGAAATTAGTGGCGAAATTGCCGATATCCATGTTCCTGATCATTATTTTTTAAATAACCTTGTGCAATCAAAACATGGGAATGCAGTTTCTATTGGTATGCTGTATATTATAATTGCACAAAAACTAATGCTGCCGGTAAAAAGCGTTGACCTCACCGGGAATTTTATTGCTTGTTTTACACATGTGCCTTCCGATTTTAAGGATGACTACAAACCTGTAAGTGAAGTTAAATTTTACATCAACCCATTTGCCATGGGAGCTGTATTTACAAGGAAAGAAATACTTTTATACCTTGAGAAAGCTGGAATTGTACCAACATCCGGTTGTTTTAAACCTGCTGATAATATTACTGTTCTGAAACGCTGGTGTTACGACCTCATGAAGGCGTACCTTGATACCGGCATGAAAGAAAAAGCGAAAGAATTGAAGAATTTTATAAGGATATTGGAGAAACCCTGAGGGAGTTTTAAGGTATAAGTGATAAGGTATAAGGTTTAAGTTGTAAGAATATAGTGTTCATTCCATATCCGACATCCGCAATCCGACATCCGCAATTCTTTTTACCGATAATAAGCTTCCAGGAACTTTGTAATATTGTTCTCAACACGGGCCTGAACATTAGTTACATCAGCCAGCTCGAATTTATCGCCTGTGATTTTCTCGTATAATTCAATATAACGTTCCGAAACCAGGTTCACAAAATCATCGTCCATTACAGGCATTTTCTGGCCTTCTTTTCCTTGAAACCCATTAGCCATCAGCCATTCGCGGACAAATTCCTTCGACAGCTGTTTTTGTGGTTCGCCTTTCGTCTGGCGTTCCAGGTATCCTTCTTTATAGAAATACCGCGATGAATCTGGAGTGTGGATCTCATCAATAAGGAATATCTCACCGTTTGATTTCCCGAATTCATATTTAGTATCAACCAAAATCAATCCCATGCCGGCTGCAATCTGGGTTCCCCGTTCAAATATCGCCATGGTATATT
The DNA here is from genome assembly GCA_038322655.1 of Bacteroidales bacterium. GTDB lineage: Bacteria > Bacteroidota > Bacteroidia > Bacteroidales > UBA4417 > UBA4417. The sequence goes on from JBBQGD010000092.1 coordinate 12,264, forward strand.
TTTCGAGCAACTCATAATCTTCCTTGCTAACCAGTCCTTGTTTTAGAATCTCTTCCTTTGATATATCTTCGTCGTGGCCAACCGATGCTTTGGTAGTTGGTGTAATTAAAGGATTTGGAAACATATCATTTTCCTTCATCCCGTCGGGCATAGGAATTCCGCAAATGCTGCGTTTCCCGGCTTTATATTCGCGCCATGCATGCCCGCTCAGGTATCCACGGATCACCATTTCCACTTTAAAGGGTTCACAAAGACGGCCGATTGTAACCATTGGATCAGGAGTAGCTATCTTCCAGTTTGGAACTATGTCAGAAGTATCATCGAGAAATTTAGACGCTATCTGGTTTAAAACCTGTCCCTTGAAAGGAATAGCTCTTGGCAGCACAACGTCGAAAGCCGAAATGCGGTCGCTTGTGACCATAATGAGCAATTCATCATCAATATTGTACACATCGCGTACTTTACCGATGTAAAGGTTTTTGAGTCCGGGAAATGTGAAATCGGTGCGAATAATGGCGTTTTGCATATGATATAGCGTTTTTAAACCTTGTTAATCCATTAAATGAAGTGACTTTCAGAACTGCAAAATTACAAAGGATTTATCTGAAAAAAATTATCAAACAATGAATTAAAGGTTAATGTTTTCAACAATGGTGTTAATAAGTATATTCATCCGTGTTGAATTCATGCTGGATGTGCTTCTGAAATTAACTTTAGATATTTTTGGAGAAGACCTGCTAATCCTTCTTCTCATATGCATTTATAATCCTGGTAACCAACTTATGCCTCACCACATCGCGGATATTAAGAGTTATAAAGTCAATGCCTTTGATGTTTTTCAGGATTTTAATTGCCTGAACGAGTCCCGAATTTTGATTTCGTGGCAGATCGATTTGCGTAATATCACCTGTAATAACAAATTTAGAGGACCGCCCCATGCGGGTAACAAACATTTTTAGCTGGCCTTCGGTGCAGTTTTGTGCTTCGTCGAGG
>JBBQGD010000093.1:0-13139 GCA_038322655.1 Bacteroidales bacterium
TATGCTGACATTAAAATACCGGTGTATTGACGGAATTACGGCCAACAAAGAACATTGTCTGCAACTGGTACAAAACAGCATTGGCATTGTAACGGCTCTGGTTCCAATGTTGGGCTATGAAGCCTGCTCGTCATTGGCCAAGGAAGCACTGGAAACCAACAGAGGCGTGTATGAACTTTGTATTGAAAGAGGATTACTTTCAAAAAAGGAGCTGGATGAAATCCTTTCGCCCGAACGTATGATAAAACCTCAGAAAATGAGTTAAGAATGCTTGTGCATAGTCAGGGTTTCACTCAAGTGAAGCCCTGACTACTCAAAATAAGCGCAGCCATTTTTCGCCAACTGCCTCCGCTGCCCATAGCCTTCCTATAAAATAAAAAAAGTGTTATCCGTATTCTGCACCTACTGCTACCGAGCTTATCTTTGAGCCACCACAATAGTTAGTCGACTGAAATATTGATGCCATTCATCAATGAGATAAATCAAAATGCTTATCTTTGATTTAAAATTGGAATATGATTAAAAAAGCCGAAATATTAAACAAGCTCAGGATCAGTAAAGCGGAATTACTTAAATTCGGAGTTATCCGCATCGGGTTGTTTGGTTCCGTTAAAAGGGAGGAAACCAACCAGGAAAGTGATGTTGATATTTTGATTGATTTTAATCCGGAACAGGAAACCTATGAAAATTTTATAAAAACCTGTGCTTTCCTCGAAAATATATTTGAAGGTTCAAAATTGGATATTGTAACTGAAAAAGGGTTAAGCCCGTTTATTGGCCCATATATTTTAAAAGATGTTGAATATGCATAAAGACGCTCTTGTATATTTACAGCATATCTTACTAGAGTGTAATTATATAGTCTCTGTAATTCAGCCTGAAACTCCCAAAGATGAATTTCTAGCTGATGAAACCCTAAAAAGGGCTGTAGTGCGAAGTTTGGAAATAATTGGCGAAGCAACCAAAAAGATACCTGCTGGTAACAAAATAAAATGGAATACCATTTCATGCAAGAATATGGCTGGTATGCGTGATCGGTTGATTCATGACTATATGGGTATAAATTATTCAATAGTATGGGATGTTGTAAAAAATATCATTCCAAAACTTAGGCTGGAGATTCAGGAGATAGTAAACGAGAATATTTAATAAATCATCATCCCTGTTTTTGAGCAACTTTCTTCCATCTTTCCTTAGTCTTCCAATAAAATAAAAATAAGTGTTATCCGTAGTCTGCGACTACGGATACCGAGAAGTTTTCACCTTTATAAAATACTCTGCACCTACTGTTCCCGAACTTATCTTTGTGCCACCCCAATAGTTAGCCAGCTGAAATATTGATGCCAATCATCAAAGAGATAAATGCTTATATTATAAATAAATAAACTCAACATTATGGAAGAAAATAATTCTCAAATAATTATTTATCAAACTGAAAATGGAGAGACCAAATTGGATGTTCGTTTTCAAGATGAAACGGTTTGGTTAACGCAGAAATTAATGGCGGAGTTGTTTCAAACATCTGTGCCAAATATAAACATGCACTTAAAAAACATTTTTTGAAGAAGATGAATTGGAAGACAATCGAACTATTAAGGATTTCTTACAAGTTCAAATTGAGGGAGATAGATAGGTGAAAGGAAAAAACAGAACGGGAATTCAGAAAATTTAAAGAGAATAGACAAAAAGCAATTGAAGAAGGATACTTTGGAAAAGCAATTGAGGAAATCGCAAAAAAGAAGAAAAAATAATGCGACCACAAAAGCCATGATAAAAGGACAAGAGAAGAAATAAAAGCAGAATAAACACTTAAGTATTCTTTGCCCGGCACATCAAAAAAAATAATATTTAGCCCAAATTACGCATTAACGTAATCGATTATACAAATTTAATTTGTATTGAGCGGTGTAATCAGCTCATTTTCAGTTCGTCGATTTCAATATTATGTTTTATTATCTGAACAGTATAATCGTTGGGAATTATTTTTCCTCCGTGGGTTTCAGCATATACCTTTGTAAATTCAGCACCAAAATAAAGTATGATTGCTGAATAGTACACCCATATAAGAATTAAAATAACCGATCCGGCGGCTCCATACCATGATGCTATCGAAGAGCTGCCAAGGTATGCCCCAATTCCGAATTTGCCAATCATAAACAGAAATGCAGTAAAAGCAGCACCTACCAGGCAATCACGAAGAACTACTTTCCCGTCGGGCAAGGTGCGGAAAATAACAGTAAACAAGAGCGTAATAATACCAAAAACGATAAGCAGGTTGATAACATAGAATAAATATACTGAATCCTTCGGAAAATAGCTCGACAGCCTGTTGTTCAGAAGATCCATTAAAGAGTTTACAATCAAACTTACTAATAATAAAAATCCTACTGAGCCGATCATTGAAAAGGACATAAGCCGATTCTTGAGAAATTTAACAATTCCTCTTTTGGGTTTTGCTTTAAGCCCCCAGATAAAATTAATGGAATCCTGAATTTCAGCAAATACGCCTGAAGCTCCTATCAATAATATGGTAATGCCAATAATAGTGGCAAAGGTATTACTATGCGAAAGTTTTACATTTTTAAGAATGTCCTGTATTTGTAGAGCTGCATCGTTGCCTACCAGGCCATTTATCTGTCCGAATAGTTCTCCGCGCACAGCATCGGTACCAAAAAAGAAACCGGCCAGGCTGATTACGATAATAAGGAGTGGTGGCAAAGAGAATATGGTATAATACGACAAAGCTGCGCCCAGCTTCATTCCGTTATCGTCAATAAATCCGCTAAAGGTCTTCTTCATAAGGTTTGCTGCCATTTTTACTTTAACTTTTATCCGAAGTTTAGCGATATGTTTCATTTTGCGGGTTGTTTATAATTATAAGGAGTATGCGATGATAAAATGTAAAGTTTCAGGTTTCAAAGTTTCAAGATTTCATGTTTCAGAGTTACAAGTTGCGGGTTCAAAAGTTCAAATGTTCTATTGTTCAAATATTCAAGGTTAAATGCTTCGCGTTTATAAAGATTACAGGTTTAGCAGTTCATGAAACATGAAACTTTTTATGAAACATGAAACAAATATAACAAGGTTTTATGCTTCGCGTTCAAAGGTTCAAATTGCCTGCGGCGTTAAAGGGTTCAAAGTTCCTGGTTTTAAATTCCAATTTTGTTCTTGCATTTGGTTTTTAGAGTTCTCCCCTTGGGGAGATGTACGAAGGACAGAGGGGTCTTTTCAGGGTTTCAGGGTTTCATGTTTCATTGAATTTACGTTCTGAAACCATTATAAATTATTGAAATACAACTACTGACGGTTTACCGATTTGAAAATCCCTAAAGCCGAAATCAGTTGTACGGAATGAGTTAAATTTAAAAACATTTTGTCCATGGCCGGGAATTGTAGGATAAAAGGCAAAGGAGATTTGAAATGCACTAATCACCAGGTGGTCATTTTTGATCAAAACTCCAAGCCCGATTTCTGAATAGGTCTTGCTGTCTTTAAATGAAGTAGTCTTATCGCTGAGTTTCCCCATTGAAAATGAAATAAAGGGCCCGAAACGGAACCCGATAAAATTCCAGGGAGCATACGATTGTGTTTGCAGTGTAAGTATCATCCGGCTGGTACCCGACAAGGAAGAACTGTTAAACCCATCCATTCCATATCCATCATTTAAGGTTAGACTATCATAAGCAAAGCGGTTGATACCAACTATAAGTTGTGGTTTAATAAATTGTCTGAATTTCCACTTACCAATTTCCTTCAGTCCGGTAAAAAAATTCAGCCCGGCGGTAAAAACGCCTTGTTCAACGCTGGACCCATGAATGAAAGTTCCGTATTCGAAGTTATAGCTTATGTATCCCCATGGGTAATAATGACCTGATGATATCCTGGCACCCAGGTATTTACGAACTGAACTGTGTTTTTTCTGATAGCCGGCTGTCAGGCTGTAAACTTTCCCGTCAGGGACATCTTCTGTTACACCAAATTTGAAAATATATTTATCCTGAAAATATTTTCGTGTTGATATACCAATACTTGCGAGGTAAAAATTTTCACTCGAAAAATAATGCTGCGTATCATACGCTTCATCAGGTTTTTCGAGATAATGCACATTTAAAAACCGAACTGCAGAAATAAAATTAGTGACACGATCAAATTCCGTATTCCCTTTGAAAATTTGTATGGCATAACCTGCCCAATAGTCCTGCATATTAAATTTAAACGGCTGCAGAACCAGGATCGAATCGTTGGCATGAATGTAATCCTGCCGGAATTGCTGCGAAATATTTACCCCCGCTGCCCATTTTGCAAAGGGTGAAAAAAACGGACGATCTAAACCAATGCTTCGTGTAAAATTCCCGGATTCTTCTTTACCAATATGAATAGTTGAGCTGATATAAGTATTTCTTATGTTGGGAATATAGTAATTCAGTTTGTATGCATAGTTGCCGGCGGCATCATTCCAGGTATATTCATTTTTCGATTCATGGCCTAAGCCCATAAAATTATTGTCTCTTAAATTAATGGTGACGCTTGTAGCAGAAAAAGCTCCGTCAGGAATTATACTCCATTTATCAAGTTCACGGATATAAATATCAACAGAGTCGGAGTTTTTTGCTATAGCGGTTACAAAAAATGAAACATCGGTTACATAACTCATGCTGCGCACCAGACGTTCCGATTCTTTAACAAGCAACGAATCAAATACCTGGTTCCGATGGATAAGTAAAAGGTTCCGGATTGTGATCCTTTGCGATTTAATATGAAGCTTATTTGCATTTTTCGCAAAGACACCTTGCTTCTTTTCAATAGTATCGGCAATCGAATATCCAAAGGGATCCAATGTTTCTATATTGATTTTCCTTATAATTTTCCCTTCGAAAGCGCTATATGGTTTTCGAATCAATTTTTTGTATACATTCTTTTTTGTTTTGCCAATCGGTTTAAAAAAAATACTGTACATGTATTTCGTAAACTTACGTTTTACAGAAAAGGATTCAATGGATTTATAAACTTTGGTTGAATCTATCTTTAAAGGAGTTTTCTGGGCAAATGCAAAATCAGTTGTTAAAAATGAAACAAAAAACAGGACACTGAATATTTTGAACCATGTTCTCATCTACTGTGTTTGAGAATGTTGAATACTCCATTTTATTTTATCGTTAATTTCATTTCTTTTTAATCTCAGGTTTTATTTTTCTTTCGCTTTGAGCTTTTCAGCATCTCTGGCTTTCTTTTTAAAATATCCTTTTAAGAAAATATTATGTTTAACGGCTTTCATATTTTCATCCAATCCCTTGGAACTAGTTTTTAGATTCTGGATGGTTTGATCCAGGTTATTCGCAATGGTAGTATCCTGAATCAACCTGCCCAGTGTTCCCTCCCCGCCGTTTATATTGGACATAATATCTGCAAGTTGCTCCGAAATTACTTCGGCATTGGCCGCGGTTACTTCCAGGCTTGCCATAATAGCGTCCGTTTCAACAGGCTCGGTGGATAAGAGTTTTTGCCCTTCTTTAGCTAAAGGTGCATCAGTGCTGCCTTGTGAAATGACCAGGAGCCGATCGCCAATTATTCCTTCAGAACCAATAGCAACCTGGCAGTCGGATTTAATAAACTTGTGAACTTCTTTCCTGATCAACATATCAACCCTTACGGTTGAATCATTGATTATGACGATATTATCGACCGTACCCACATTAATCCCTGAAAAGCGGATGTTATTTCCAACCTGCAGACCGCTTACATTGTAAAAGGTGGTTGTAAGTTTAAAAACAGGATTAAACAGATTTTTTTGTCTCCCGATTATAAAAATGGCCAGTACGAAAATGGCCAGTCCGCCTGCGACAAAAAACCCTAAGCGTATTTTAAATTTTTGTGAGTGATTTTCCATTGTATGTTTTATTTTTGCCCGTTAATTTTTTATCTGTAAAATGAGTACGTTGATCATATTTAGTTGAAAAATGATTTTATCAGCGGATCGGCTGAGTGTTCGAAATCTTTGAGCTTTCCTTCCTTGTAAACTTCCCCGTCGGCCAGCATGATCATGCGGTCGGAAGTTGCAAGCGCACATTTGATATCATGTGTTATAATAATGGATGAAGTTTTGTACTTTTTCTGAACTGCATTAATAAGTTCACTTATTTCGTCAGAAGTTACCGGATCAAGTCCTGTAGTGGGTTCGTCGTAAAGCATAATCATCGGATCAACAACAATGGTACGTGCAAGGCTTATTCTTTTGCGCATACCGCCCGAAAGTTCCGACGGCATTTTATGCAGTGCATCAGCCAGACCAACATTTTCAAGTACTTCATGTATTTTATCAGCAATTTCCTTTTCAGTAAGATTCTTTTTTATCCTGCGTAACGGAAATTCAAGATTTTCTTTCACTGTCATCGAATCATACAATGCACCGCTCTGAAAAAGGAAACCTATTTTCTGCCTCAGATCGCCCATTTCCATTGTATTCAAGGTAGTTACATCTTTATTGAACACATTTATAATGCCGCCATCCGAATGCAGCAAACCGACAATACATTTTATAAGAACCGACTTGCCACTGCCTGATTTTCCAAGCACCACCAGGTTTTCACCATTAAAAAGCTTTAACGAAACATCTTTTAATACTTCTTTTGAACCAAATGATTTTTTAAGATGGCATATTTCAATAACCGGCTCTTTGCCTGTATGTTGAGTTGCAGTCGCAACTGTGGTTTCCGCTTGTTCTTTCATCATAATAATAGCATATCAGTAAACTGTACCGCAATCAAATCAACAATTATTACCAGCAGTGATGCCAGTACTACGGCTGAATTTGCCGCAACGCCGACACTTTCGGTTCCGCGCCCGGCGTTATACCCTTTGTAGGTTCCAACCAATCCGATTACTGCCCCGAAGAAAAATGATTTTATAACGGCAGGCAGGAAATCAATAAAATCAACAGAGGCAAATGCCTGATGAAAATAAAGGACAAACGACACACTGCCTTTTATGTTGGCTCCGCCCCAACTGCCTAATATACCAAGTGCATCGGCATATAAAATTAGCAGAGGTATCATAAGCGTTGCTGCCAACACCCTGGTTACAACCAGAAATTTCATTGGATTGGTTGAAGATACTTCCATCGCATCAATCTGCTCAGTAACTTTCATGGAACCCAGTTCAGCGCCCATGCCAGATCCGATTTTCCCGGCGCATATTAAGGCGGTTATAACCGGTCCCATTTCCCTGATCAGCGAAACTGCCACCATGCCCGGAAGCATGCTGACCGCCCCAAATTCTATGAGTACCGGCCTTGATTGAATGGTTAGCACCAAACCCATGATTGCTCCGGTGACCGAAATCAATGGCAATGTTTTGTACCCGATCTGATAACACTGGCGAAAAAACTCTTTAAATTCAAAGCCTCCCGAAAATGTTTCTTTTACTATCCTCGTTAAAAACAGGATTACATCGGCAAAATCAGTTAAAAAACTGCCTGCGGCTTCTTTTTTTGCAAGTGTTTTATCGCTGAGCTTGCTCATGGACTGAACCGTGGCAACCCGAATTTTCGGAATTACCTTTTTAACAGGGTTGATCTTTTTTATTTTATCCATGCCGTAATTTGTGATATTATAAGCAAAGGTTGTGTTTTAGAATAATGTAGGTTTTATTTCACATCTTTTCATTAGTGCCAGGTGCCGTGTGCCAAGTGCCCCTCACAGTTCCAGGTTTTGTGGCTGTATATTTTACATGGTTTGTATTTAACAATATCCTAGCCATTGGAACCTGGAATAAGGAACTAAGATTTTTCTATTCATTCCTAGCTCTCCCTTTCTCTACAATATTGTAAAACAGAACCAAAGCAAATTATTCGTATTCAGTTATCACTAAAATTCACATTGCCGGAAACTATTTTTAGTTAAGTCCCTAACTATTTGAATATCAACAAAAGTACATGTAGCCCACTGTTAATGTGTTACATAACTATTTCAATAAGTTACATGATTCACACGTTTAAAACGTATAGCCTTTCTGTTGAAACCGTTTTACGGAGTCCATCACAATGCTACAATAAGTTACTCATAAATTCCCACGAATGTACCCTGTTGGCGCATAACCTGTTTTTTTATGTGCCTCCAGAATTCTGTTCAGATCGGCATAATGTGGCATTCTTTAACTTTTCTGGTTGTAGTATTCCCAATATTATTCTGAAATGGGAAATAGTAATTATATAAAATTATTATTTAATTATGTAACTATTTTTATTTTTAGGAAACTACTTTTGTTATAGTAATAATATTCATCTAAAACTTTGATGCTATGGCAAAGTATTCAAAAAAAGCACAGGATAAAATTGGCGAAGTAATGAAGGAATTTAAAGATGGAACTTTAAAATCTGGTAAAAATGGCAGCGGCGGTAAAGTGAAAAGCAGAAAACAGGCAATTGCCATTGGTATAAGTGAAGCAAGAGAAGCCGGATTAAAAGTTCCTGTAGAAAAAACAGAGTAGTAAATACTCATTTGTTATCAGTTTAAACCAAGATTTGCATTCTGGGTTTTGAATGTTTTGCGATTTTTCCTGTTAAACAGACAGGAAGTAGTAATATTAATTAAGGGATAACTGGAGATTATATGAAATCAAGCATTCAAAAAAAACAGGGAAAGAGACATTTCAGGAAATATTTGCTTTGGATTATGGCAATCTTTATTGTTATTTCAACAGTAGTTGCTTTTTTTGTATTACGCAATTTCAACCAACTCCTGGCTGATGCACTACTAAAAAGTTACAATTCCAATATTATTTCGGATGTATATGAACTCAAATTTGAAAAACTTAAGGCCAATGTTTTTGAGGGAAACATACAGGTATTAAATGTGGTTATACAGCCAAGGGCAAAACCGTTAAACAACTATCCTTATATTAACAGTTCGTTCCGTCTTACTACCGGCAAAATACTTTTACAGAATGTTAAACTATTTACATTATTAAGATCCAACAAACTAATTCTAGCTAAGATTCAAATTATTAATCCTGACATCCTGGTCCGCTTAGCCGGCAACAACAATATAATGATGCCTTATCAGGATTCAACCATGACTTTAGGTGAGAAAATTAAAGAAATTAAAACAATAAAAAAATTCATTGATTCCTATTTTCTGGAGAAGTTTGAACTGGATAATGCTTCATTTCGTATTATCAATTCTGGAAAACAGCGGGAATTTAAAGTTCAGAAACTGAATATTTCGCTTAATGCTCTGAGTATAAATCAGCTGACAGGCAAGGATGTTTTAACCTTTAAAAATGTTGTGCTGAGCATAGGTGAAATTTCCGGGAAACTGAAGAATGATGTCCTGAGGATTGTAGATATTAAAGATTATCGATTAGATATAGGGGATCTCAAGATCCAAAAATCGGTTGATACGTTAATCTATAGTTTTAAAGATTTAAATACAAGTATGAAGAACCTTGATATTCAGACTGAAGACAGTATTTTTGAAATATCAGCACAATCTATCGCAGTTTCTTACCGGAACAAATCTGCAAACCTGGTTAAATTGGCTTTCAGACCAAACATTGATCACGCTTCACTGCAAAAAAGGTATAAATATCAAACTACACAGGTTTCAGGTACTATTGGCACCATGAAGATGATGAATGTAAATTTTGATACCCTGGTTTACAAACGCAAAATAGTTGTGGATGAAATTAAAATGGACAAAATAGAGATTTCTGTTTTCAAGGATAAAACAATGCCTGTCGACAAGAGTCGGATTCCTGAATACCTGGGGCAGCAATTGGCTAAAATTCCAATGCCGTTGACAGTGAACCGGCTTAAAGCTACCAATATCAATGTAGTGAGCCTCGAACGGAAGCCTGACGGCAATTACGCCAAAGTAAAACTTCAGCGAGGTATGCTGGAAGCCGGCAATATCTCCAGCCAGGCTTCGGACAAACTACTTACGTTGAGTGCAGAAGCGTTTATCGAAAACAAAGTTCATTTTAACCTGGATATTAATTTCAGTTACCTCAAACCCGAATTCAATATGAGCGGAACTGTGGCGAAATTTAATCTGCCGGATCTGAATTCGTTATTCTTGTCATTTGCCCCGGTCAATATCAAAAAAGGTACAGCAGATGGAATTACTTTTTCGGCAATCGCATACCGAACAAATGCGAAAGGCAGCATGAAGTTTTTATACCATGACCTGGATGTTGATCTGCAACTTCATAACCGGGCTAAATGGATCAATTCCATAGTTACATTTGCAGCTAATACTTATATTGAGGATGCTAATCCTTCAAAAGACGGAAAGCCGCCACGCACGGTCCGGTTCGAGGTTGAGCGGGATATGAACAAAGGTTTCATCAATGTTATCATTCGCTCCTTTCTTTCAGGAATGAAAGAAACTATGACTACGTCGGGAAATCATAGAAAAGAAATTCGGGAAAACACTAAATAATGGAAATTTAAAAAGGAATAGTGATTGAAATTTCAGAAGCTATAGGAATGTTTGTATTTCCTGTTGGATATTTATTTTAATCAAACCGGCCTGAGTAAACAACAGCGAGCCCTTCAAGAGTTTCAAACCCTTGAAGGGCTTCACTATTTTATTTCTCTTTTTCCTGCTTCCTGAAATATCCCCTGAGCAAGAAATTGCTTTGAGCGGCCTTTAAGTCTTCGTCAAGTTTCTGTGAACTGCTTTCCAAATTCTTAATGGTTTCTTTAATCCGTGCACCTGATTCTTCATCGCGAAGCAGCACACCAATTGAAGAATGAGGATTGCCGGCGACCTTTTTAAGATCAGCAACAAACGCGGAAGCCGAATCAGCCATTTGCTGTAATTGAAGCACCGAAGCCTTAACTGATTTAAAAACTACGGTATCAGTTGTCAGTTCGTTAGCCAGTGTTCCTTTTTTATTCAGGTTCGAGCTGAAAGTTACGAGTGAGCCGGTCAGTTGTTCGGCTCTTGCCGATGCAAGCTGAAGAGAAGCCGTTGCGGCATTGATATGAGTATATATTTCATCGTTGGTAAGCATTTTCCCGATTGTTCCTTCACCCTCAGCTAACTTCTTGCTTATCACTTTAAAATCGTTGGTGATCGCCAGTATATTTTTATTGTTTTCCTGTAAGGTATTAATCATATCTTCCGAAGTAAAAGTCTTTTCGACACCCAGGTAATCTCCTTCCTCCACCTGGCCCGAACTTAATGTGCCCCCGTATATAACCAGGATTTTATTCCCGATAATTCCATCACTGCTTAATTTAACCTTTGAATCTTTGCGGATATATCTCTGGGCTTTTACTTCAATATTCATAGTTACTTCCACCTGTGAAGTTCCATGAAAACTCAGACTGCTCACGGTTCCTATTTTTAAACCTGAAAACCAGACGTTATTCCCTTTTTGTAAGCCACCCACATCGTCAAAAAGTGAATTTACTTCCATTTTGGTTTTAAAAGTTTCGTGAAGGTTGCCAACCATAAGGATGCCCCCGATAAAAAACAATATGCCCAGGATGACAAAAAGGCCTACTATTACTGCGCGTCTGTTTGATGATTCATTCATGGCTTATTGTATAAAATTGTAATTAAAGAAAGCTTGTATCTGTTCGTCGTCGCTATTGAATACGTCCTCAAATTTCCCGACTTTTAAAAATTTTCCATCAAGCAACATGGCTGTACGATTACCCGTATTTTTGGAACATGTGAGGTCGTGAGTTATAATAACTGAACTGGTGTTGTATTTCTGTTGAACCTCGTTGATAAGTTCAATGATTTCGGAACTTGTAACCGGATCGAGTCCCGATGTGGGCTCATCGTACAGCATGATTTCAGGTTTAAGAATCAGAGTTCGTGCAATTCCTATCCGCTTACGCTGACCACCCGAAAGGTCTGATGGTAACTGGTTTAACTTGTCTTTTAATCCTACCGCTTCCAGCACTTCTTCAACTTGATCTTTAACTTCCTGTTTACTCAGATTTTTTCTGTTCATAGTTAACGGGAAGGCTAGATTTTGATGCACATTCATGCTGTCATACAATGCGCTGCTCTGAAACGAAAACCCGATCCTCAGCCGCAATGCATCCAATTCCCTGCGCTCAAGTTTATCTACATGTTGGCCCAACACCAGCACTTCGCCTTTATCAGGTTTCAGCAATCCTACAATTATTTTTATCAGGACAGATTTTCCTGTGCCTGATTTACCGAGAACGGCAACATTTTCGCCTTTAAAAAGATCAAAATCAACCCCTTTTAATACATCCAGGTCACCAAACGATTTGAATAACCCGTTGATAGAGATTACCTTTTCGTCTTTATTTATTGTATGTTGTTCCCGTTCTTCCATAGTATTAAAAATATCGGATCCAGTTGGAAAGTTGAACAATTATAAGTTCCTCAACAAATATCAGGAACATGGATAACACTACTGCCTGATTTGCTGCTTTGCCTACGCCACGGGTTCCCTGTGTGGCATTAAATCCTTTATAAGTCCCTACCATGCCAATCGTAAATCCGTAAGCAAGAGCTTTGGTTACAGATGTGAAAATATCGAGGAAACTGATGGTTGAAAAAGCACTTTGATAAAAACTGATTAAACTGCTGGCTTCTGCGGAGTGTACATTCAGGTAAGAACCATACAGTCCTACAAAACTGCAAAACAACGAGAGTATTGGTATTGTAATAGTAGTAGCCAGCACACGCGTAACAACAAGGTATTTAAAAGGATTGATTGCTGATACTTCCATGGCATCTATCTGTTCAGTAACTTTCATGGAGCCAAGTTCGGCGCCAATACTCGATCCGACTTTCCCGGCACAAATAAGCGCTGTTACCAATGGGCCCAACGCTCTTACTATAGCAATACCTATTAAAGAAGGAAGCCAGGATGTAGCTCCGAAATCTTCCAGCGAAGGACGTGATTGTTTTGTAAAAACAACACCTACAATAAAACCAGTAAGGGTAATAAGCGGTAATGATTTCAACCCTACTTCGAAACTCTGGTTAATTACTTCACGAAAGTGGAAAGGCCTTTTGAATGCTTCTTTAAAGAATAAAGCTGTAAAGCTGTAAGCGCTTTGAACACCTTCAAAATACTGATCAATCCCTTTTGAAAACAGGTATTTTCTTTTCGTAAAAATTGCCATATAGAATTCAGGTATTGTA
>JBBQGD010000094.1:0-12916 GCA_038322655.1 Bacteroidales bacterium
AAATTCATTCTATTCCCGAAAACTTCCGATAAAGCTGAGAGCAAAATAGTATTTTTACTCTCATTACTGGTGTTCATGTATCTTGGTGCCATACCTGCTAGTATATCATTCAGGATACTGAATATCAGTATATTAAATACATTTATCGGTAATAGTTACTACCAAGTTGTTAACACATATATCTGAATATCAATTGTTTGTAATTTTTGTCATGTACTAAGTAAATGTATATATTTTTCACACATCGAAATTGCAAATATATTTTTATTCATAATTAATTACCACTGAATACTCCTTACAATTTGTATAAGCACTCTTGATGCCTGAACTTATTCTTAACTATTTTTGTTGTATGTATTCTTTAAATATGGAGCTATGGAATATTTTTCAAGATCAAAGATAAATACATTTACCCGTTTCAGCCTGGCAATCGTCCTGATTGTTAGTCTTTTAGCTACGCCGGGATGTAAAAAGGAAAGTACAAATCAGGAGCCCGGAAATGAAGTTTTAGTATCATATCATAAAATCCTCAGTTACCAGGCTGCAACCATCAAACAACAGCTGGGAGTATTTCAGACTATTTATCCTGATGCAGTTCCTATTGTAAACAATACTGCTTATGGTGTTGATGTGTATAAAATAACCTATAATACAAAATATAAAGATGAAGATATACTAGCATCCGGGTTGGTATGTATGCCTCAATCCACGGAATCATTTCCCATTATTAGTTTCCAGAATGGCACTAATACCCAGAAAACCGATTGCCCCAGCATGAATCCGACCAATTATTATTACACATTAATGGAATATATGGCAGGAAACGGCTATATTATTACGTTCCCCGACTATATTGGTTTCGGAGCATCGGCACAATATCTTCACCCGTATTATGAAAGAGAGACCACTGACAGGGCCGTTATTGATATGGTAAAGGCATGCCACGAATTGCTTGCCGAAAAAGATATACAAGCCAAATTCAATGACGACCATTTCCTGATGGGTTACTCACAGGGAGGATGGGCAACTCTTTCGGCGCTTAAAAACATTGAAACGAACTACACAACCACCATACCTGTTAAAGCAACTTCGTGTGGTGCAGGGGCATATGATATGATGGCTATGTCGGATTATGTTCTGGCACTAAAGGTTTTTCCGGGACCGCTGTACCTTCCGTATTTCATTTATTCGCAACAGTTGTTCGGAGCACATAATGACCCGCTTACAAAATTTTTCAACGAGCCCTACGCCTCACGTATCCCGGAACTTTTCGACGGTACCTTTTCCAATGACCAGGTGGACGCTCAGCTAAACGATACCATTTCAGTGCTTCTCAAAAGCAATATGATCACGGATTTCAGCAGTGGCGCTGATTTTGCACAACTCCGATCGCTGCTGGTAAAGAATAGTGTAACGGCATGGATCCCGACTTCAAAAATTCAGTTTTACCATGGTTCTGCCGATCTGAATGTTCCTCCTGAACAATCGGTGCTTATGTACAACAGTTTCGTAAACCTGGGAGTCGGGCAGGATCAGGTCTCGTTTATAAGTCTGCCCGGAACCGGCCATGAATTCAGTTTGCTGCCATGGGGACTTAAAACCATTAATTGGTTTAATGAGTTAAAATGAGGGGTAGCTACAAGTGAAATAAGTGTCAGTGGGAATTTTACTTTATAGGAAATTCAAAATATATGAATTTGTCATTAAAATAAATAGTAATCAATAATTTATTGCCGCTAACTACAAATTCTTTTTCATAATTCTTATCATAATTAATTCTCCAGTTAAAAGACACTTTTGTGTTTTTTGCAGTGGTATCACATATGGTTTTTAAAGTTTCTATATCGTATTGTGCAGGAAAATCTGACTTAAAGCAATAAAGATCCTCATCCGTTGATTTACAAAGGATTTCCCCTTTTGTATTTTCAACAATCCTGTTAGAAAGGGCCTGGCATTTTTCATTTTGAGCAAATGCCGTGAAGCTAAAAATTGTCAGGATAAATAGTATTGTCAGCGTTTTCATAGTAAACTATTATTTTGATTATAAAGATACAAAATAAAGTAAAACATTCAAAATGCGAAGATATGATTTTTAAAATTTTCTTTTCGTATCCTCATAAACTATTGTAATGCAAATACATACAGTTTTCGTTTTTGCATTGATTTTTACATTTTATCTTGGGTACATACTATTTGAATAAAAAATCCCCTCTTAAGATTGCAGGAATACAGTGCGTCATGCTTCAAATTCAAAATCATTTAAAGATACATCCAACAGATAAGGGCTAGTTCCTACTTAATTTAAAAATTAATTTCAGGATAAGATGACCATGCTTTCAATCAAATCAGAAGAGACTTGCATTTATAAAAAAAGGTCAATAATGCGAAACATCCTTGCTTTATGTCCGGATTTTACCGGTGAAATCGTGATATTAGCATTTCTTAACATTTGCATTTATCTCTTTCAATACTTCTAATTCGGTTTTTACCCTATCTTTGCTATCGAAAAACATATTAAATGAAACGGATCTTACCTTTAATTATCATCTTTTTGGCTTTGGCAGCCTCAACGTATGCTCAAAAACCGTCAACTGAATCCATTCGTAAAAGGCTTAGTTTAGGATTTGGTGTTAATACTGATATTTGGCAGAAAGTTCCTGATTCTATTAATCCCAGGAGTATCAACCAAGGTGTTGACGTTTCGCTGCATTATGCATTTCCAATGGATAAAAAAGGTCGTATGACTTTCTTTTTCGGCGCCGGCATAGGTGCGCACAACTTTTACAACCAGGCGCTGCTAGGAACGGGTGCTTACAATATTTACGACAAGTTACCCACCGGAGTTGGAGCTAATGAGTCGTACTTTTATAATGTCCCGGCTAATTTTAACGGGAAAAACATTGATGTAAAAAAGAGTAAACTTTCGATAACATATATTGATATCCCTTTTGGATTGCTCTATAAAACACCTTCGAAAGTGCATTTTACCCTCGGGTTTAAAGTGGGCTGGAAAAT
The DNA here is from genome assembly GCA_038322655.1 of Bacteroidales bacterium. Classification (GTDB taxonomy): domain Bacteria; phylum Bacteroidota; class Bacteroidia; order Bacteroidales; family UBA4417; genus UBA4417. The sequence goes on from JBBQGD010000094.1 coordinate 3,016, forward strand.
TGACGCTCATACAAAATATAAAGGAAGCGACCTGGCTGGAAGTGGAAATGAGGTTGTTGAAAAAGCAGGGAAAATCCGAAATATTGATAAAATCCATTACGGCCCTTATGCTGAGATTGGTTATAAATGGATAGGAGCATCTGTGTTTTACCAGATTACATCCACATTCGATAAAGACTTCGGACCACAGATATACCCAATCTCCGTCGGACTGGTTTTCAGACCCTTCTGATCAGGTCAGAAAAGTAATTAACAGAACAACACCAACGCCTGCAATATAGCCCCAATAAACCTGGGCTTGATTGTGGGCATTTTGTTTTAACCGGGCATAGCCCGCAACTCCTGAAAGCAGGATAGATATAAGTATAAACGGAAATAGTGGTGTACCTATGCTGATCGAAATGCTTGTAAGTGTTGCTGCCAATGCTCCCCATCCGAGCGTGTGAAGACTTATTTTAAATACCAGGTTCAGCATTAATCCTGCCAGCAAGGCCAATGCTGCTGAATATAGGATGTAGAGAAATACCGGAGGAATTATTGTTGGTTTCATTAAAAAAAGAAGCGCCAGGTACGAAAGGCTGGTGATGAACAACGGAACGGTACGTTCGACGCGACGTTTGAGCTCAACAGAATATATTGCCTTGAATTTCAGTAAAATAAATACGCTGATTACGGGTATTACCAGCGTAAACACAAAGATTAAAAGCATAAACCAGAGTTTTAGCCATACAGGTAAAACGATAGGGGAAAGATCAGGTTTCAGCATCAGCGCCGAAATAGCAAGAGTCGGAATTAGAAGTGGATGAAGAATATAGGAAAGTATTCGTGATAGCCTGTAATTTGCGGATTTCATTATAAAAGGTTGGAGTGGGAAAATTGAAAATAATCACTGTTAATACATCCGCAACTGGTTGCCTGAATTTAAGGTGAATGGTAGTTGGAGAAGGGAAAAACCTACCGGCAAGCTTCTTACTGCCTTATGTTCTTCCAGGTAAGTTTTACATCACTTTACGCAGACGGGCAACCGGTATGTTTAGCAGTTCACGGTATTTTGCTACGGTGCGACGGGCTATCGGGTATCCTTTCGTTTTCAGGATTGCAGTGAGTTCTTCGTCTGTCAGAGGTTTGCTCTTTTCTTCTGCATCAATACAATCCGAAAGGATTTTCTTGATTTCTCTGGTCGAAATTTCTTCTCCCTGGTCGTTCTGAATAGATTCGGAAAAGAAACTTTTTAGCAGAAAAGTTCCGAATGGAGTCTGTACATATTTACTGTTAGCCACACGTGAAATAGTTGAAATGTCAAGCCCGACCTTTTCCGCTATATCTTTCAGAATCATTGGCCGCAGCATAGTTTCATCACCTTCGAGGAAATACTTCTGCTGGTAGTCCACAATAGCACTCATTGTTACATAAAGCGTATCCTGCCGCTGTTTTATAGCTTCAATAAACCAGCGGGCTGAATCAATTTTTTGTTTTATAAAAATAACCGCATCGCGCTGCGAATCGTTTTTTTCTTTTTTGTGTTTATTCTCGCCATAGGATTCCAACATCTCCGTATAGGTGCGGCTCAACCTGAGTTCAGGCATATTGCGCTGATTCAGTGTAAGCTCCAGAATGCCATCCTTATTCTCAATGATAAAATCGGGTATTACATATTGGTTCCCTTGGGTGGAAGCACTAAAGGCACTGCCAGGCTTGGGATTAAGCTTTAATATTTCGTTAATGGCATCGCGGAGGTCTTCTTCTTCCGAATGTGTCCGTTTAAGGATTTTATCATAATGTTTCTTACTGAAATCATCGAAACACCGGTCGAGTATCGTAATTGCCAGTTTAACCGATGGGGAGGTATCGGTTCTATTTAACTGAAGTATAAGGCATTCCTGAAGATTACGTGCAGCTACCCCTGCCGGCTCAAAACTCTGAACTTCCTTCAACATTTGTTCAATCTCCTGCACAGTGGTAGTAACACCCTGCGTAAACGCCAGGTCGTCGACCATGGCATTCAAATCGCGCTGCAGGTATCCTGATTCATCAAGGTTTCCTATAATTGTAGTTCCGATAGTCCGATTTTGAGGCGAAAAGCCTTTAAGATCGAGTTGCGAAAGCAGATATTCATGAAATCCGGTATCCGCAGTCATGGGCATTTCTTTGTGCTCATCATTTACGGAAGTGTTCCCGGCATTCAGCCGGTAGGATGGAATATCATCAGCACTCAGATAATCATTAATATCTACTTCATTTTGTGAATCTTCATTCTTGTCTTTATCAACATCACTATAATCATCAGATTCGTTATCATTATCGCTATCGTATTCTTCGTCAATTTCAAGAACCGGGTTTTCTTCGATTTCCTGTTTGATTCGTTGTTCCAGAGCCATAGAAGGAATCTGCAAAAGCTTCATCAGCAATATCTGCTGAGGTGAAAGCTTCTGTAATAATTTCTGCTGAAGGCGTTGATTTAGCATAATTGTTTATGAAGTGGATGATTGATTATTCCAAAGGTAAAACATATTAATTAATGGAGCAACCTGCCAAAAGTCATTTTTGTTTCCCGGACTAGAAATCAGCAGTCATAGGAGCGCGGGGAAAAGGAATTACATCACGGATGTTCGCCATTCCTGTAACAAAAAGCATCAGTCTTTCAAATCCTAAGCCAAAACCGGCATGTGGTGCAGTACCGAATTTGCGTGTTTCCAGATACCACCACATATCTTTTTCGGGGATATGAAGTTCCTGGATGCGGGCTATAAGCTTTTCATAATCTTCCTCACGCTGCGATCCGCCAATGATTTCACCTATACGGGGGAACAGCACATCCATGGCTCTAACCGTTTTCCCATCTTCATTCTGCTTCATATAGAATGCCTTTATTTCTTTGGGATAATCAGTCAGGATCACTGGTTTTGAAAATACTTTTTCGACCAGGTAACGTTCGTGTTCCGATTGAAGGTCTACACCCCATTCAACAGGGAATTCAAACTTTTGTTCTGAAGCCACCAGGATTTCTATGGCCCGGGTATATGTAAGCCTCTCGAAATCATTGTTAGTTACAAAGTTAAGTCTTTCGAGTAATTCCTTGTCGTACATTTTCTGCAGGAATTCCAGGTCGTCGTAGCAATTGTCGATTGCATAGCGGATTAGGTATTTGAGGAAATCTTCTGCAAGATCCATATTATCGGTAATATCGTAAAAAGCCATTTCAGGTTCTATCATCCAGAACTCGGCAAGGTGGCGTGGTGTATTGCTGTTTTCGGCTCTGAATGTGGGTCCGAATGTATATACTTCGGACAATGCCAACGCCGCCAATTCACCATTGAGCTGACCCGAAACGGTCAGGTTTGTGCTTTTACCAAAGAAGTCCTGTGAATAATCAATCTCACCTGATTCATTCTTAGGCAAATTATTCATATCCAGTGTAGTAACCCTGAACATGGCACCTGCGCCTTCAGCATCCGAACCCGTGATAATGGGTGTATGTATATAATAAAATCCTTTATCGTTGAAATATTTGTGAATGGCATAAGCCATATTGTGCCTGATGCGCAAAACAGCGCCAAATGTGTTGGTACGGGGTCTGAGGTGTGCAATTTCACGAAGAAACTCAAGTGTATGCCCTTTTTTCTGTAAAGGGTATATTTCAGGATCAGCTGGGCCGTAAACCTCTATATTTGAGGCATGTATTTCAACCGATTGTCCGGCTCCGGGCGATTCGACCAAGGTACCTGATACTGATAAACAAGCTCCGGTGTTAACCTGTTTCAGTAGTTCTTCATCAAAATTAACCAGGTCGACAACAACCTGAATGCTATGTATAGATGAACCGTCATTTAAAGCAATGAAAGCAACATTTTTATTTCCGCGTTTGGTGCGAACCCAACCTTTAATGGTAATACTGTTTCCAATACCTGTTTTTTCGGGTGTTTTCAGCAGTTCAATTATTTTTATTCTTTTCGATTCCGACATAAAAGCTTTGTAATTAGGTTATTGCAATTTTATTGTTAAGTCAATGTGCAAAGATAAAGAATAAATAATAAATCTTCCTTCGATTCTTGCTGTGAACAACAGCCTTAATGGCAACGCCCTTATTTAGTTCAGGCGTTATCTGGCTTGAACTTTTAAATGAATACCAGTTAAATGTAAAAAAAAACATACTGTCTTATTGCAGATGCACGGCCCGAAAGGATTTTTATTTGGGCTAAATTCTGAGTCTTGAAATAGATTGATCTGTTGAATCCCAAAATGAGTGAATCACTCCTTGAAGAGGAGATCCATTTGCCGAAAACAAAAAGTTGTAGGAGTAATTAAGAAGCGGAAGTGTGCGGTACGAATAAATTAAACAGTTGTTCTCAGTTTCGTATCTTCCTGGTTTACATCCACTTTTTCCGCTTGAACAAATAGATAAAACCTCCCGATATAACGACCATACTTATCATAAGAAACCAGAAAGTATATTCATGGTTCATCAGCGGCAGTCGCACATTCATCCCGTAAAGGCTGGCAATAAAAGTAAGTGGAAGCAATATGGACGAAATCAATGTAAGGGCTTTCATGATTTCATTGGTACGGTTGCTCTGCATGGAGTCGAATGTTTTCGAAAGGCCTTCGATCAGTTCTTCGTAGTCTTCGATCATATCCCACATTTTCTGGTAATAGTCGAGTATATTTCCCCAGTATTCTTCCATGTTTTCAGCATAACCTTCAATCTGCCCGGATTCAAATTTCTGGAAGAGCCTGAGTTGCGGTTTAAAAATGGTATTGAGCAGGATCATATTCCGCCGTGTGAGCGATATGCGCTCAATGGTTTTTTCAGCTTTTTTACCAAAAAGCTCACGATTAATAAGCTCTAGTTCGATACCTAATTTACTGATGAGAGAAAGGGTTTCCTGCATCAGTTTCTCAAGTACTTTATACAGCAGGGCATCAGAAGTTCCGGCCTGGAGTATTTCGTATGGGTCGTTCATCTCTTTGGCGCTGTTGAAAAGGCTGCTGACGACCCAATGTGGTTTGCCAATGGTAATAATATAACCTTCGCCCCAGAAAATTTTCACTTCTTTGGTTTTCAGGAAACGATTCCAGCGGTCGTAATGAGGGAAATGCAGTATCAGAAAATAGTAATCATCGTAAACGTCGATCTTAGGTCGTTGATTCACACTCCGGCAGTCTTCTATATCAAGTGGGTGGAAGTGAAAGTTGTCTTTCAGGAATCCGAGATCATCGTCTGATGGATCTTCAATATAATGCCACTTAATCGTGCCTATCTTAATAGTCTGAATCATAGGTTGCCCTTCTTTATGATCGTAAATACTGATGAATTTTACATTCCTGCGTTTGTTTTGAAATAGAGTGCAAAGGTAAACCATTTTTCTTGGTAAAAGAATTTTTACTCATAGGAAGGCTATATTATATTGGCTTAATCGTTATTTGATGTGCTGGAAAGGTTAAGGTATCATAGGAGATATCATTTTAATGGAATTCATAAGAGGTCCATGTATTAATTCGAAAATTGATTTAATATTTATCCTTCGTACTTTTCCCTTGATGAAAAAGTACCAAAAGGTCAAGACTTTATAAAAATGCTCCTGCGGTTATTAGCCGGAGGTATGTGCGAACGGCAAGTGCGTAGCAAAACACAGCAACGACAACTGCCAGGAATTATACTAATCTCTCATGCCTTGCATTGCGAGGAGATACCTCTGGCTTAGAAACGTCAGCATTGTTATAAAGCCTTGACCTTTTGGTTCTTTTGTGTTAAGACAAAAGAACAAAAAAAACAAAAAAAAAGAATTCAAACTTATAAATTCATTCCCAAGCACATCAAAATATTATTTAGCACATAGGAAATGAGAGCACATTAACAACAAAAAATCCTCTGCAAAAGTATTTCTACAGAGGATTCAGGATTTTTAAAAGAATTGTTTATCCAATCATTTTCGTTGGGTCAACCCATTCGCTGAATTGTTCATCAGTAACCAATCCCAGCGCCATAGCTGCTTCGCGTAGGGTTGTACCTTCGTGATGTGCTTTCTTTGCAATTTTTGCAGCATTTTCGTAACCGATATGGGTATTTAGTGCAGTAACCAGCATCAATGAGTTTTCGAGATTTTTACCAATAAAGTTAAGATTAGCTTCAATGCCAACGGCACAATTATCGTTAAACGAAACACAAGCATCGCCTATTAGCCTGGCAGCCATAAGGAAGTTATAAATAATTACTGGTTTAAAAACATTAAGTTGGAAATGACCATGCGTATTGGCAACCGTTATGGCTGCATCGCAACCGATAACCTGGGCACAAACCATAGTCAGCGCTTCGTTTTGAGTTGGATTTACTTTACCAGGCATAATAGATGAACCGGGTTCGTTTTCGGGCAGGTGAAGCTCGCCGATGCCGCAGCGCGGACCCGATGCCAGTAAGCGGATATTACTTGAAATGTGCATCAGGCTGGTGGCAAGCATTTTTAATGCACCTGAAGCTTCCACAATATTATCGTGACTCGAAAGAGCTTCAAATTTATTTTCGGCTGTAACAAAAGGCAGGCCTGTAAGTAAAGCAATGTGTTCAGCAACTTTCACATCATAACCTTTAGGCGTGTTGATGCCGGTTCCGACAGCTGTTCCGCCCAATGCCAGTTCTGAAAGGTGAGGTAGCGTGTTTTTAACAGCTTTCATTCCATGATCCAGCTGCGACACATAACCAGAAAATTCCTGCCCCAGTGTCAGCGGAGTTGCATCCATTAAATGAGTACGGCCAATTTTTACAATTTTTGCAAACTCTTCTGCTTTGGAAGCCAGAGTATCGCGCAGTTTCTGAACGCCGGGCAGGGTGACATCGATAAGCATTGTATATGCAGCTATCGACATCGCTGTTGGGAAAGTATCGTTGCTACTTTGCGATTTGTTTACATCATCATTGGGATGTAACGGGCTTTTGCCTTCACCAAGTACGCCACCTGCAAGCACATGCGCGCGGTTGCTTACTACTTCGTTCACATTCATATTGCTTTGTGTGCCCGAACCGGTTTGCCATACAACTAAAGGAAACTGGTCATCGAGTTTCCCGGCTGAAATTTCGTCGCAAACCTTTCCGATCAGGTCGCATTTTTCGGCAGCAAGTACTCCCAGGTCCCGATTGGTAAGGGCAGCAGCTTTTTTCAGAATGGCAAACGCCCTGATAATCTCAAGAGGCATGTGTCCGTCGCCGATACGGAAGTTGTCTTTCGAACGCTGTGTTTGAGCGCCCCAGTATTTATCGGCAGGAACCTCAACCGGTCCCATTGTGTCTTTTTCGATGCGGTATTTCATAATGAGTAGAATTTAGATGATTGGGTTATTGGGTTTGTTGTACGAGAGGATTGAGCTATTTTGAGGGTTTTAGTTGTCATTCAATTGTAGTTGACGAGATTACTGGAGGGTGTATTAGTGGTCATTCAATAGTCATACAGTTGTTATTCATAGTCATACATTTGTTATTAAGTGCTTATTCATTTGTACTAGATGTTTTTCCAATGCTGTTGATGTAATTATTTAGCTTTATGTTCAGATCGCGGGTATCTGTGATTAATTCAATATATTTATCTTCAGTAATTAATTGACGGTTGTGAGCTTTCGTTGTCCAGGTTTTTGTTTCAAAAAGTGACCCGCTTGAATAGTAGAGAAATTTTTTAGAATCCTTGAAATGAAACCTTCCGAATCCTTCACTTATATTTGAACCAATGGAATCAGCCGCTTCGGTGTATTGTTTGTCAATTGAATATTTTGCAAAAGCATCCCAGTTAATCACAATATTCCAGATTTTTTCTGCCAGTTGCATAGCTAATTGGTATACCCGTATATCATCAACATCCATGTTGCAAGACTTAAAGATTTCTTAATAATTCAAATTAACTTAGCAATTGTATCACAGCTGTTTGACCATTGCCTGACCACTCCTTCATCTCCTAAATCCAAAAACCTCATCCCTCAACAATTGCCTGACCACTCATCCATCTGCCAAACACAGAAATCTCATTCTTCAACAACTGAATGACTACCGAATGACTATTGTATGACCACTTTTATTCTCCCAACAACCTGTCTATCTCCTCCACCGGCTGCCCAAGCACTGCTTTATGATTTTTAACCACGATAGGCCTCTGAATCAGTTTGGGATTTTCGAGCAGGATAATAATCCACTCTTCGTCAGTAAAATGTTTGCCTTTTAATTTCTGTTTATACTCATCCTCTTGTGTACGAACGATTTCCTCAGGCCTCATATTCAGCTTCATCAGCAGGTCTTTAAACTGTTCCCGCGTAAGTGGATTCCTGAGATATTCGACAACATTTATTTCCAGGCCCTTGTCCTGAAGATATTGCAACCCGGCTCTTGATTTACGGCATTTTGGATTGTGGTAAATAGTTATCATAGGGCTTTTTAATTTGGTTGATGAACATTCAAAGATAGAAAAAATTAGATGTATAAATAATTCTGGTTGAAATAGTATTTTCAAAACTCCTGACCTGGTTATTCAGGTTCAATTAATTATGAAAATTTATAAGCAAACTGAAAACGCGAAATTTTCGGATGAATAAATGAACATGCATGTTTGCGAATTCCTATTTTTAGATGCAGAAAAATAATTCTTCATTTTTCGTGCACAATTATGGATTTTACGGATAAAACCAGGAAATATATCGATGCTCTGCACCTTTGTATCCATTTGATATTCAATTCAATAAATATTTTTCCACTCTGCGGTTTTTCAATGAAAGTAGTTGTGAAAATCAGGTGCAGCGCACCGGAATATTTATAGCAGAGCAATGCAGGATTCACCAATAGGTGCAGTGCACCGAAATAGGGATTGCCATTTATGGATGACAGATAAAAAATGATATTCTTTTTGCGAGATGTCAGGAGTTCTGATTTTAATAACCCAGCAATTACACTTTACAAACAAGAAAAAGAATACTTTGAAGGCATTTCGCTTCAAAGTATTCCTTGACTTTATTTCTGATCAGCAGATATGTTATTTACGAGTCGCTCCTTCCAAATTCCATCAAGTAGGCTTTGATAAAATCATTCAGGTCGCCATCCAGTACTTCGAAAGCATTTGAAGTTTCGTGACCTGTGCGAATGTCCTTTACCATTTTGTACGGATGAAGAACATAGTTGCGGATTTGCGATCCCCATTCGATCTTTTTCTTGTTGCCTTCAATTTCGGCCTGGGCTTCTTTTTTCTTACGGAGTTCGATTTCGTATAACTGCGATTTAAGCATCTGAATAGCTTTGTCACGGTTTTGCTGCTGCGAACGGGTAACCTGGCATTCAACTACAATTCCTGACGGAGCATGATAAAGACGCACCGCTGTTTCGACTTTATTCACATTCTGACCTCCCGGCCCGCTGCTTCGGAAAGTATCCCAGCTGATATCTGCAGCACTGATCTGAATGTCAATATTATCGTCTACAACCGGATACACATACACCGATGCAAATGAGGTATGACGGCGGTTTGCTGAATCGAAAGGGGAGAGACGCACCAGGCGGTGAACTCCGTTTTCGCCTTTCAGGTAACCGAAAGCATGATCTCCTTCAATTTCTATTGAGACTGATTTTATTCCGGCACCGTCGCCTTCGTTTAAATCGAGTTCGCGTACTTTGTGGTTATTGCGTTCAGCCCAACGGATGTACATCCGCATTAGCATCTGAGCCCAGTCCTGGCTTTCGGTGCCGCCGGCGCCTGAATTGATCTGAAGTATCGCGCTCAGCCCGTCTTCTTCGTTACTGAGCATATTGCGGAATTCAAGATCATCGAAAAGTTTTTCAGTTTTCTGAACAGCTTCTTCTACTTCCTGCTCAGTGGCTTCGCCAGCCTGAGAAAACTCAAGTAAAACATGCAGATCGGCAAGTGAAGATTCAGCATTA
>JBBQGD010000095.1:0-12832 GCA_038322655.1 Bacteroidales bacterium
GACAACAATTTTTAACTTTGTTAACCACAAATTGATTTTCAGCTTTTTAGAACGTTTAGAATAAGTGTATATAAACTGAAAATTTTATGAACCAGATCGTGATATCAAGGCCTATTCTAATCATTATTATTAATCTCCGACAATGACTATGACAAATGTTAAAGGCACTCCGGGCCGTGGATTACTTGGTACTACACTGGGTTTCTTTTTTGGATTCGCAGCCGTTTCACTTTATGGCCCGACTGCTATAAAGTTTAAAGAGGCAATGGATTTAACTCCTGCCATGATGGGCCTGCTGGTTGCCATCCCGGCATTATCGGGTTCTCTGCTTCGTATTCCTTTTGGCGCCTGGGTCGATACTACCGGCGGCAGAAGACCGTTTCTCATTCTTTTGATTTTATCGTTGGTTGGATTAGGAGGCATTACAATGCTCCTGAATTTAACCTATCCCGAAAAAATGCATGGATTGTATGGTCTGGTACTTTTTCTCGGGTTCCTGAGTGGCGCCGGTATTGCTACCTTTTCAGTGGGTATTGCACAAACATCTTACTGGTTTCCAAAGAATAAGCAGGGTATGGCATTAGGCGCTTTTGCCGGACTGGGCAACCTGGCTCCTGGTTTGTTTTCGCTCATTCTTCCGTTTTACCTGCAAAGTTTTGGTTTTATTTCAGCCTATTTTGCATGGTTTCTCTTTTTATTAACAGGGACCATACTCTACGCCATCATTGGTAAGAATAGCTATTATTTTCAATTCAGAAGTCAGGGCAGAAATGATCAGGAAAGCAGGGCGCAGGCCAGGGCATTAGGACAGGAGTTATTTCCTGCCGGAAATGTAAAAGACAGCCTGATCAATTCAGCGAAAATAAAAAATACATGGGCCCTGGTGGCTCTGTATTTTACCACTTTCGGAGGTTTCATTGGTTTAACTGCCTGGTTCCCTATCTATTGGAGTGAGTTTTATAATTTTTCCCTGATTAAAGCAGGGGTCTTTACTGCCATTTTTTCACTTACCGCTTCCGCAACAAGGGTATATGGAGGAAAACTTGCGGATAAAGCCGGAGGTGAAAAGGTCAGCCTTATTTCCTTGTCATTGATTCTGGTTACATCAATAATCCTGTCTTTCACACAATCTGTGTTGCCCGGATTCTTTTTAGTTATTTTGCTGGCAATCGGTATGGGGCTGAATAATGCAGCCGTTTTCAAACTGGTTCCTGATTATGTGCCTAAGGCCATAGGTGGCGCAGCCGGCTGGATTGGTGGATTAGGTGCATTCGGTGGATTTGTTATCCCTCCGGTCATGGGCGCTGTTGCGGGCGCTTATGGTAAGATCGGATATGCATATGGATTTTTTGTGTTTGTTATCCTGGGAATACTTAACCTGGGAATAATTACCTATTTATTCAAGAAAAACCAGAAACAGGTTATACTAAAGTAAATGCCACCCTTTTCAGAAACAGGGTTAGGGAATTTTTACTTTCTTGCATGCTAATAGATTGCGTTTTAAGGGTTTTATTGTCATAAATATTATAAAATTTGATATTATTAAATGGAATATTGTAGTTTAGTAAAATAATATGAAGGCACCTTTAATTCATATTTTTTATGAAAAAGACATTATTGATTACAGTTTCCCTGATTGTGTTAAACATGGGTTCTACCATGAGGGCACAAAACAGTGGCGAAGAGACATTTAAATCTGTCTGTTCTGCATGCCATACTATAAATAAAGGAAGGTTGGTAGGCCCCGATTTAACGGGTATTTACCAGACCCGGGATAATGAATGGCTGATAAAATTCATTCGTTCTTCACAACAATTTATCAAAACAGGAGACTCTGCTGCAGTCGCGATCTATGAGGAATATAATAAAATTCCAATGCCTGATAACCGGCTTACCGATGAACAAATACTTAATGTAATTGACTATATTAAAGTTACTGATAATAATGTAACAGCTGCTGCTGTGATACCTTCGATTCCAAACGATAGCGTTGCTAAAGATAAGCAGTCTGCTGGTATTGATGATAGCCTGGCAATTAAATACAGTAGCGAATATGAGCCTGAAGGCAGAGCACTATTTTATGGATTTTCCCACTTTGCAAATGGAGCTTCACCTTGTAATTCCTGTCATAATATTAAGGATCAGTCTTTTATGGGAGGAGGGAAGTTGGCCCTGGATCTCACCGGCTCGTATACTAAGCTAGGACCGCTTGGTATCACTGCCATTCTCAAAAATCCACCATTTCCTGCTATGAAAACAGCAATGCTTAATCATGATCTCAAAGAGGATGAAATTCAGGCTGTGATCTCACTTCTTAAGTCAGTGGGAGAACAAAAATATAACTATGGAATCCCGGATTTTGGCGGTATCATCTTCTTCAGCTTCGGATTTATTTGTGCTTTAATGTTACTTGTACATATTTATATTTTTTATGACAGAAGAAAAATTCCTTAAATTCTATATAATAACAATGGCCTTAAACATTAATTTATTGGTGTGCTGATTTAAAAATAAGAATCATGAGTTGGATAAAAGATATGATATCACCAAAAACCAGGCAATGGGAAGAGTTTTATCGTAACCGATGGCAATATGATAAGGTAGTACGGAGTACTCATGGGGTAAATTGCACAGGAGGATGCAGCTGGAATATTCATGTCAAGGAGGGGATTGTTGTCTGGGAACTTCAGGCACTCGACTATCCATTACTTGAGAGTTCACTTCCTCCTTATGAACCAAGAGGTTGCCAGCGGGGAATTTCTTTTTCGTGGTATCTGTACAGTCCTGTAAGGGTTAAATATCCAATGATAAGGGGGGCTCTGCTTGATTTGTTCAATGAAGAAAAGAGTAAAACAGGCGATGCGCTCTTAGCATGGCAAAACATACAAAATGATCCTGAAAAAAGAAAAAAATACCAGAAAGCACGGGGTAAAGGCGGATTCAGAAGAGGAACCTGGGATGAGGCTCTGGAATTGATTGGTGCTGCAAATATTTATACAGCAAAAAAATATGGTCCTGACCGTGTTGTCGGATTTTCTCCAATACCCGCCATGTCGATGATGAGTTTTGCTGCGGGATCGAGGTTTCTACAGTTATTTGGAGGGGTACATCTGAGCTTCTACGACTGGTACTGCGATCTGCCTAATTCATTTCCTGAGATCTGGGGTGAACAAACAGATGTCGGAGAAAGCGCTGACTGGTATAATGCCAAGTTCATTGCGGTAATGGGTGCAAACCTGGGTATGACACGCACCCCAGATGTCCATTTCTTTTCAGAAGCCCGTCATAATGGAACAAAAACCGTGGTTTTTTCACCAGACTTTAGTATGGTTTCAAAATATGCTGACCAATGGGTGCCGGTTCATGCCGGACAGGATGGCGCATTCTGGATGGCGGTAACGCATGTGATTTTAAAAGAGGCTCATGTGGATAAACAGATTTCCTATTTTATCGAATACACAAAGAAATATACTGACGCACCTTATTTGGTTGAGATATCAACAGAAGGTGGCCGAAATGTGCCAGGCAGATTATTAAGGGCTAACATACTTGAGAAGTATTCAGACATTGAGAACGGGGACTGGAAATTCCTGAATCTTGATGAGAGTACAGGAGATTTTATTTGTCCTCCAGGTAGTTCTGGTCACAGGTGGCAAGATAAAAAAGGAGAATGGAACCTGAAATATAAAGACGGAGAAACAGGCTTAGAATATAACCCTGTGCTTTCGCTTATTGACAGGAAAGATAAAACCCTGCAGGTTGAGTTCACTGATTTTGCCCGTGATATTAAATCAAAACGTGGCGTTCCTGTAAAATTCATACAAACAAAAGCAGGAAAAACAGCCTATACAACTATCTATGATCTTATTATGGGTCAGTATGGCGTTGACAGGGGCCTTGGCGGTGATTTTCCTTCTTCCTATGATGATGCGGGTTCAGCTTATACACCTGCATGGCAGGAGATCTATACCGGAATTAGTTCAGCAACTGTACTTCAATTTGCCCGGGAATGGTGCCGCACTGCAGAGGTCACCCAGGGTAAGTGCATGATAATAATAGGTGCAGGGGTGAATCACTGGTATCACAGCAATTTAATTTACCGTGCGGCTACTATGGCATTGATGCTTACGGGCTGCATTGGGAAAAATGGCGGTGGGATGAATCATTATGTAGGACAGGAAAAACTTGCACCATTTGATTCCTGGGGATCAATTATGTCGGGGAAAGACTGGAATATCCCGGCCAGGTTTCAGCAATCACCAATATGGCATTATATACATTCCGACCAATGGCGATACGATGGTAACCAGGCTGATTATAATACAGTGCCAAAGAATGATTTCTCTTCCCATCATTCAGCCGATATGATTGTAAAAGCCGTGAGAAATGGATGGATGCCTTTTTACCCGCAATATGACAAAAGTAATTTTGATATTGCAACTGAAGCCAGGGAGGCCGGCGCCACGGACGATAAGGCTATTCAGGAATATCTTATTGACCAGTTGAAAAAAGGAGACTTAAAATATTCTGTTACAAATCCTGATGAAGAGATTAATTTTCCGCGAGTATGGTTCATCTGGCGAGGTAACGCTTTGATGACTAGCGCAAAGGGACATGAATATTTTCTGAAACACTACCTCGGGACTCATCATAATGAAATAGCCGACGAGGTGGCACACGAGTTTGTAAAAGAAATCGAATGGAAGGAAAATGCTCCTGAAGGAAAGATGGATCTTGTGGTTGATCTGAACTTCAGGATGGATACATCGGCTCTTTATTCAGATATTGTTCTTCCGGCAGCATCATGGTATGAAAAGGCCGACCTGAACAGTACCGACATGCATTCATTTATTCATCCTCTTTCGCCTGCAATTCCTCCTGTATGGGAATCAAAAAGCGACTGGGAGATATTTCGTGAAATAGCCAGGGTAACAAGTGAAGTTGCTGAAAAGCACTTCCCTGATCCGGTGCTTGATATTGTTAATCTGCCTGTCGGTCATGATTCAAAAGGCGAAATATCACAACCATCCATCAAAGACTGGTTCATAGGGGAATGCGATCCCGTTCCTGGAAAATCAATGCATAATATTGTAACTGTTGAACGAGACTATACTAAAATTCATGAAAAATTTATCAGCCTTGGGAAGAACGTCAGAAAAGGTCTTGGCGCTCATGGAATATCATTCCCTTGTGAAGATTTTTATGACCAATTATTACAAGACAAAAATCATATAAACAAGATAGGGGATGAAATATATCCATCTATCGAAGAGGACGTACAGGCAATAAATGCAGTACTTCTCCTTTCGTCGGTTACAAACGGTACTCTGAGCGGGAGAGCTTTCTCTGATATTGAAAAAAGTACCGGAATGGATCTTAGTGCGATAAATCCGGTGAACAATGATATAACTATCAATTTTAATGACCTCCAGGCACAGCCCCGCAGACTTCTGAATTCTCCTTTGTGGTCGGGTCTGATGACAAATGGCAGAGCATATTCTGCATTTACATTAAATATTGAACACTTGATACCATGGCGAACTCTCACCGGACGCCAGCATTTTTATTTAGACCATGAAGGCTATATTCAGTTCGGAGAACATCTTCCTACTTATAAACCATCTCCGCGGCCTGAGCTGTATGGCGAACTTCGTAAATCAGTCGCCGAAGGAAATGCCCGGCTGCTTAATGTGCTTACCCCGCATGGAAAATGGCACATTCACTCCACATATGGCGACACATTGCGGATGCTTACCCTGTCGAGGGGGATGGAACCGTGCTGGCTTAGCGAAAAAGATGCAGATGAGCTTGGAGTAAAAGATAATGACTGGGTGGAGGTATATAATGATAATGGAAATTATTCCACCCGTGCATGTGTAAGCTCCCGGATACCTTCAGGAATATGTATTATTTACCATGCACCTGAACGCACCTATTCAGTGCCAAAATCGCAACGCAGTGGCAATAAAAGGGCCGGTAGTCATAACAGTCTGACAAGGGTGCATCTTAAGCCAAATCTGCTGGTTGGAGGATATGGCCAGTTTACTTTCGGAATGAATTACTGGGGACCGGTAGGTGTGAACAGAGACACATTTGCACTTATCAGGAAATTAGATAACGTGACTTTTTAATTTTTCATAACAACAGACAGTATGGACATCAGATCTCAAATCTCCATGGTTTTTCACCTTGACAAGTGCATCGGCTGCCATACCTGTTCCATTGCATGTAAAAATGTATGGACCGACAGGAAAGGCGCTGAATACATGTGGTGGAACAATGTTGAGACTAAGCCGGGAACAGGTTACCCGGGAAAATGGGAAGATCAGGATTTATACAAGGGAGGATGGGAAAAAAGAGGTGATTCACTAAAACTGAGAGGTGCTGGAAAAGTACGGGGATTGGGTGTGATTTTTCAAAATCCGAATTTGCCTACTCTTGATAATTATTATGAACCCTGGACCTATCAGTACGAGAAGCTTCTGGATGCTCCTGCTGGTGATGATCAACCAACTGCAGAAGCAATATCCCTAATAACAGGGGATAAGATAACTCCAAAATCAGGCCCTAACTGGGATGATGACCTGGGTGGTTCTCCTCTTTATGCCCGTAACGATGTAAACCTTAAGGATTTAAGCCCAGCCGAAAAGGATGCAATGTTTCAACTGGAAAGGATGGTTATGTTTTACCTTCCGAGAATTTGTAATCATTGTGTTAACCCGGCATGTGTTGCTGCTTGCCCGTCGGGGGCTATTTATAAGAGAGGGGAAGATGGAATAGTACTTATAAATCAAAAAAAATGCAGGGCCTGGAGACTATGCGTTACCGCATGCCCGTATAAAAAAGTATACTTTAACTGGCACACAGGTAAATCGGAAAAGTGTATCCTTTGCTACCCACGTGTAGAAACAGGTCAGGCTCCTGCATGTATGCATTCATGTGTAGGCCGCATAAGATATCTTGGAGTTATGCTTTATGATGCCGACCGGATAGTAAAAGTTGCTTCCTCTGAGGATAAGGACCTGATTAAAAACCAACTGGATCTTTATCTTGATCCGAATGATCCGGAAATAATCAGCTATGCTAAAAAGGCAGGTATTCCTGATTCTACTATGGATGCTGCCAGAAAATCACCTGTATGGAAGTTCGTTAAGGAATGGGGCATTGCCCTGCCTCTTCACCCTGAATACCGGACTGTGCCTAGCCTGTTTTATGCCTTACCTCTGCTTCCCGCAATGGCTAGCATGGATAACAATATCTATAATACTACCAGCAACTCGCTCTGGAATGACATAGATGATTCAAGGCTCCCGATGAAATATCTCGCTAACCTTTTCAGCGCAGGCGATACCGATATAATAAAAAGAATTCTGAAAAAAATGATGGCGGTAAGAACACACAGAAGATTTGTTACAGTAGGAGATATAAGTCAGAACGAAGCAAATGAGCTACTAAAAGATTCTGATTTATCGCCCGAAACAGCTGATGAAATTTTCAGGCTGACATCACTTGTGGATTATAAAGGCAGATTTGTTATTCCCCCTGCCCACAGGGAAGAAGCGATTGAACTTATTGAAAAAACATCCATACGAAAGGAGAACACTGGCTTTGGATTCATTGAAAAACCTGAACGAGGACTATAATATGAAGGATTTAAGTCATTATAAATTTCTTGCTGAAATGTTCAGGTATCCTAAGGATGATCTGAAAGCCTGTTCAGAGAAATGGAGAGATATAATTTCTTTATATGATGCTTCACTTATGCCCGGGCTGGAATTTTTTACAGCTCATATAAAGGAAAGATCGTTATCTTTTCAACAGGAATACTATATCGGTACTTTCGATGTTCAGGCAATGTGTTATCTGGATATTGGCTATGTCTTATACGGTGAAGATTATAAACGTGGAATATTCCTGGTTAATATTAAAAAAGAACAGCTTAAGGCAGAAAATGATTGCGGAAGCGAATTACCAGACCATCTGCCAAATATTCTGACACTCTTACCTAAGATGGCAGACACTGATCTGGCTGAAGAGTTGATTTATTCGGTATTAACACCTGCGATACATGAGATGATCTTAAAATTCAGAGATTCGAACAACTTATATAAAGGTTTAATGGAAATTCTGGTAACTATCATGGAAGCGGATTTTCCTTCATCTTCTTTTGAAAAATTCACCTTCAATGTTCGGGGGAAGAAGGATCTTATGGAGGACTCCCTGATTGAAAAATGTAACCCGGGAGAGTGTAAAATGTAAATTAAAACAGATTAGAAATGAACGGTATTTTCTTTTTTATTTTGCTGCCTTATCTGGCTATAGGCTCATTAATTCTGGGAAGCATTTACAGGTACCGGTTTCATGGATTCCAGGTATCGTCCCTATCGAGTCAGTTACTGGAAAACAAACTGCTATTCTTCGGAAGCAGGCCTTTCCACTGGGGTATAATAACGTTATTCTTCGGTCATCTTATTGCTTTTCTAATTCCAAGGTCAGTATTAGCATGGAATGATAAACCATTACGACTATATATTCTTGAGATTTTCGCATTGACTTTCGGCATTATTACGCTTGCCGGACTAACAGTTTTGATTTTGAGGCGAATACAGGTAAAAAGGATTCGTCTCGTAACATCCCGAATGGATATTTTCGTTTTCTTTATACTGTCGTCGCAAGTTATAACCGGCTTATATACAGCTATTTTTTTCAGATGGGGATCATCGTGGTTTGCTCTTGTGCTAACACCTTACCTATGGTCAGTACTTACTTTTAAACCCGATCCCACAGCCGTAATTGCACTTCCTTTTATGGTAAAACTTCATATTGCTTCTGCCTTTGCTCTTGTTGGTATGATACCTTATACACGGTTTATGCACTTCCTGGTTTATCCCTTTACTTATTTATGGCGCGAATACCAGTTAGTGATATGGAACAAAAGGAAAATTGTTGAAGAAGGATCCGAAAACAACGTATAACAGGAAGAAGCCCCATTAATAGTCAATATCTGGATTTGAAAAACACAGTCATTGCTACACCTGCCAACACCAAGAACCCTCCTATGATATGATATGCAAAAAGCCTTTCACCCAGAATCAAAACTCCCCCTGCGATAGCAATTAAAGGACTTAGATTATTGAATACCGCAATTTGTGAAGCCGGAATTTGCCTGAGTGCAAAATTAGTGAGAAAAGCGGTAAGCATTGACGAAAGTACTCCCAGATACAATACAGCCCAAAGAAATTCTTTTTGAGCTAAAGGATTAAAAAACTGGCTCAAAGTATGTTTATGGAAGTGACTGGCAATACTCAATCCGTTAAATATGAGAAATGCCAGGATTGTCATCCAAACCGTAATTTCCATGGCCGAAAAATGAACACTGATTTTCTTCCCCAGAATGTAGTATGTAACTACTGAAAATACGGATAACAATAATAATAAAACGCCTTTTAGAGTAGTGCTTCCGGGAAGACTTCCCGTATTATAAATGATATACAGAATCCCTGCAATTGACAATGCAATTCCGGTTTTTTGCAGGATTGTAGTTTTTTCCTTAAGGATTATTCTGGCAGCAAGTAAAGTAATAACAGGCACAGTAGCAAATAAAATACCTGCTTCTGATGCATTACTATATACCATTCCGAAAGTCTGAAGTGTGAAAAACAATAAGGGATAGAATAAAGAAAGAACTAAAAGTGATTTAGCTTTCTTAAGGCTAAAACGAGGGATTTTGATAAAGCCGAAAAGCCACATAATCACTAATGAAATTGCTGCTGCCGTGAAGCGATGAGCCATCAGGTCCATGGCACCTGCATACCTTAAGCCAATTTTTAAAAAGATGAATGAAAAGCCTACAATAATGGTCATTAATACTAATCCTATATAGGCTTTTTGGGTAATATGATTCTGAATCGAATTATGCATTATGAAAATTGTAAAATTTGTATTTGTCCCAATTTAGTAGATTTTAATTATGTATGTTCAATTCAGAGCCGTTTTAAATAATTGTAATTCCATTTCTCGTTTATGAGTTTAATCAAAATCTAATCAAAATCGAGAAAAAATTTGCAGATAAGAAAATATACAATATCTTTGTAAGCGAATATTCACTTACTTTTAAAAATAAATATTATGAAAATCACTAAGTACCACGAGCAGGCAGTAAAAGAAACTCCTCACAAAATTGATGTAAGAGAGATGTATAACAAAGAATCGGCACAGGTAATGCTTATGTCTTTAAAACCGGGCGAAAGTCTGAAACCTCACAAAACTCCGGTTGATGTATTCTTTTTTATACTGGAAGGCCATCCGACTATTCATATTGGCGGCGAAAATGAAGTATGCGAAGCCGACACCCTGATTGAAAGTCCTGCCGATATAGTGCATCATATTAGTAATAATTCTGATAACATAGCCAGGATATTGGTTGTAAAAGCACCACGACCAACAAGTGCTAGCAAAGTCCTTTAAAACCTATTTCTTAACATTAGTACACAATATGGAAATTACCCCTCGTCAGTTAGAGATTATTGAAGCAGCCGGAAAGATACTGACTGCCTCAGGTGTTAGCGGTTTAACGATAAAAAATCTTGCCAGGGAAATGCATTTTTCCGAAAGCGCCATTTACAGACATTTTACAGGCAAAGAGGAAATCATATTAGCTATGCTGGAATATTTATCAGAAACTATGGATGATCATATAATAACGTGGATTAATCCTGATGACAATCCTGAAGCGAAGTTTAAATTAATTTTCCAAAACCTTATTAGCTTTTTTGTTAAGAATCCTCACTTCGTTGTTGCTGTCTTTTCAGACGGACTTATGGAGGAAAGTCAGCGGATTAATCAGAACTTACTAAAATTAATGAATGTAATAATAAAACACCTGATGCCGGTTATTATGGAAGGACAACAAAAAGGTCAGTTTACTAATGCAATCACCACAGATGAAATGATGCACATTGTGATCGGAACTTTTAAATTGCAAATGTTTAAATGGAAAGTAGCAGATTTCCAGTTTGATATTTCAAGAGCAGGTAATAATATGGTCCAATCTGTATTAACATTAATAAAATCAAAAACATGAGGCGTAAAATAACTAATTCTTCAGCTATAGCTTTAGCTGCTTTTGGTTTAATTACCATATTTCTTAGCGGCTCCATTATTTTTGACCTGTTTGGTGTCAGAGCCAAACAGGGAAATTACGTTTCGCTGGTGGTATGGACAAATTTCATTTGCAGTATCTTATATATGATTGCTGCTTATGGCTTTCTAAAAACAAAAAAATGGACCATTTTCCTTCTGAGCACTTCATTATTATTGCTAATAACTGCATTTATCGGATTGATTATTCAAATTAACGCTGGAGTAAATTACGAGACTAAAACTATTGGCGCAATGGTTTTTAGAATTTCGCTGACCCTTATTTTTTCAATACTGGCATATTATACAATAAGCTATTTTGAAAATGTTACCCATAAACATACATATATGAAAGAATAAAAAAATTTATGTATACAGGTGTGTGAACGTTCACCAACTTATATAAACCATGAAATTAACAAAACCAGAAATTGAATAGAATTACGAATGAAATAGAAACATAAAAACAATCAGAGAAATGTTAAATCAAAAGAAAAATCAAATTATTAATTCCAGAACAAAAATTCTTATATTAAGTATTGTTCTGATAGCGAGTGGCATAGCACAGGCTCAAACGCTAACTCTGGAGCAGTGCATCGATACAGCTTTACAATTTAACCGGAACATCAAATTATCACAACAGGATGTAAATATTGCCGGTGAAAGGTTAAAAGAGGTAAAAGGCAACCTTATTCCAAAATTGAACGTTATAGCCGATTATCGCTATTATACAAACCTTCCATACCAATTAATGCCGGCTGCAGCTTTTGGAGGTCCTGCTGGCACATACAAGGAAGTTCAGTTTGGTGTTCCGCAGAGCCTTAATGCAAATCTTCAACTCTCAGTACCTATCTATAACCCGATAGCGTTAAGTGCAATTAAGACCACTAGTATTGCCAGTGAGCTTTCTGAAATACAAAAGATAAAAACTGAAGAGGATGTGATACTTGAAGTTTCAAATGCTTACTACAATGCTCAAATTCTCCTGAATCAAATAGCTTTTTCAGATAGTAATATCATAAACACCAGAAAGCTTGTAAAAACCACAACATTACTTCATCAACAGCAGCTTGCAAAGGGAACAGATGTGGACAGGCTTCGGTTACAACTGGAGCAGTTAACGACTCAGCGAACTACTGTGTCTTCCCAGCACCAGCAAGTATTAAATGCTCTTAAGTTTTTAATGGGCAAACCAATCTCAGATTCCATTGAAGTTTTATTAAGCAAAAAGACAATTGGTGAAGTTGATTTCCAATACAGGGTTACTCCCGATATATTGCTTATTGACAAGAAAATAGAGTTTAATAATTCAGAGTTAAGTAGTCTTAGAAATTCAAAATTACCTTCGCTCAGCGCTTACGGAGTCTATGGTACTACAGGTTTTGGCACAACAGGGACTGACAGTTTTTTCAATTTTCATCCGATTGGATATGTCGGAGCCCAGTTATCAGTTCCACTGTTTAATGGCAGTATTACCCATCATAAGATCGTAGGTAAAAAAATCGAAATAGAGAAGTCGCATATTCAAAAAGAACTTGTGACCGAAAAATCGAAACTTGATATAATTAATGCAGAGATGCAATACTCACTTGCAAGGAGGACTATTGTGACCGTCAATTCTCAAATTAAACTCGCCGAAACGATTTATAAAAACACGGTGCTGCAAAATCAGCAGGGAATGGCCAGTATTACC
>JBBQGD010000096.1:0-12817 GCA_038322655.1 Bacteroidales bacterium
GTATGATTATAGCGGATATGGATGGAAACTCACGAATATGTTGATCGGTCCACGTGGCACATTCCATTATCCACTTGTTGATAAACTGGATACTTATGCAGGTTTATTGTTAGGATATCATGTTGTGAGTTGGAAATATACAGGTAATTGGGGTGGAATAGATCAAAATAGTACTGGAAATTCAGTTTATTTTTCAGGTTTCATTGGTGCCCGCTACTATTTCTCTAAAAATTTCGGAGTTTATATTGAGTTAGGAAGCGGAAGTTTAGGCTTAGCAAATTTAGGAGTTTCCCTGAAATTTTAATTTTAAGTTTATTATTTATAAAGGCTGTACAAATAGTGCAGCCTTTTTTATGTCAATTCATTGTCAACTTAAAACTCTGGTAAATCCTGGTTTTCCCTGCCTTGTAACTAATTATACTATTATTATGAAATTCAGTTAATTATAATAAAAATAATATTAGACAATTTTTCTAAAAATTTGATTGAATAATTAATAGGCGATGTTTAAATCTTTTTCATAAAATTTCAGAAAAGTTATAAACATCCAAATTACCCCTTAGTACCTTTGCTCCAAACTATTATTGAAAAATTTAAATAAAACTAAAGGTTTATGAAAAATAAAGTATTGATACTTGCAATCTTATTTGTAGCAGGATTTTTATCAGTAAATGCCCAGGCTCCGATTGGAATTGGTCAGGCTCAAATAAATGCCGGATTAGGATTTTCTGGTTGGGGTGTTCCTGTATACGTAGGTGTTGATTTTGGCGTCCATGAGGATATAACTGTTGGCGGGGAAATTTCATTTCGTTCCTATAAAGATAGTTGGTCAGGAACTAATTATAATCACTCAATTGTAGGCCTTGCTGCCAACGGAAATTATCATTTTAACAGATTACTCGAAATCCCAAAAGAATGGGATGTATATGGCGGGTTAACTTTAGGTTATTTTATCTGGAGTGCCAACAATGCAGGATATGGTGGCAGTCAAAGTTCCGGTTTGGGATTGGGCGTTCAGGTAGGTGGTCGATATTACTTTAATCAAAAATTCGGAGTTAATATTGAACTTGGTGGAGGAAGTGCAACTTCAGGTGGAAAAATAGGAGTTTCAATAAGACTTTAAAAAGAGGATTGCTAATAAAAGTTAAACAATTTCATCATATAAATGCGAAAAAGACTTGATATCCAGGCCTTTTTTTATTCCATTTCATCGTCAGGATCAATCTTCATAACATACCGGTCCCATTTTTCAATAACGGCTTTCATATCATCGGGCAATTCCGTTTCGAAATACATTTTCCTTCCATCAGCAGGATGTGCAAAACCTAAGGATTGTGCATGAAGCGCCTGTCGTGGACACAGCTCGAAACAGTTCTGAATGAACTGCTTGTATTTTGTAAATGTTGTACCTTTCAGCACCTGGTCGCCACCATAACGTGAATCATTAAAAAGAGTATGCCCTATATGCTGCATATGTGCCCTTATCTGGTGTGTGCGGCCTGTTTCGAGGGTACATTCAATAAGTGTAATATAATGGAACCGGCGGAGCACACGATAGTGTGTAATAGCTTCTTTGCCATGACTGCCGTCAGGAAATACATCCATGATCAGCCTGTCGCGTAGACACCTTCCAATATGCCCGGTAACAGTTCCTTTATCTTCTTTTACATCGCCCCAAACCAGGGCCTGGTACTTGCGGTCGACTTTGTGTTCGAAAAAACCCCGGGCCAGTTTACTTTGGGCAAGTTCATTCTTTGCAACCAGTAACAATCCTGAAGTATCTTTATCAATCCGGTGAACCAGGTATGGCCCTGTTTCACTCAAAATTCCTTCCTGTTGAAACCTGTATGCAAGGGCATTTACAAGAGTGCCTGTATAATTACCATGTGCAGGATGTACAACCATACCGGGAACTTTATTTATCACCAGCACATCATCATCTTCATAAACAACATTTAAAGGAATATTTTCAGGAAGTATTTCAGTCTCACGGGGCGGGTATGCCAGAACTATCGAAATAATATCAAGCGGTTTAACTTTGTAATTGGGTTTAACGGGCTTGTCATTAACAAGAATATTGTCAGCGTGTGCTGCATTCTGGATTTTATTCCGGGATGCATTCTGAATGCGACCCATCAGAAACTTATCAATACGAAGTAAAGCTTGTCCTTTATCCACCTCAAAACGGAAGTGTTCATAAAGGTCATTTTCTTCAGCTGTAGCTGATGTATCTTCTAATTCTTCTTCTGTCATGTTGTTATATAATCGATTAAGAGTTCCTTTTGACTTTAGCAAAGATTGAAATCATTCGGGTATTAAAGATCTGAAGCCTGATTAATAAACTTTTTATTAATGGACTTAACACCAAAGCCGGAAACTAAAAGTATAAAAAGTATGGTGTGGTTATTTACTTGATAATCAATTTACCGGTAGCTTTTTTCCCGCTGTTCTTATCAGTCAGGATTACCAGATAAAAACCAGGTGCAAGAGCGCTGACATTCACAGGATTGTAAAATGTTTCCGTTAAAACCCGGCTACCTGTTGCAGATATGATACTGATGTTCAAATTTTTATTCGGATTATTTGTCCAGGTATCAGGTACTTTGATTATGAGGTTACCATCCGTTACAGGATTAGGTTGTATGCTCAGATGTTCAATTACGGAAGGTTTTTCAACCCCAAGCGGATTAACCTCACCAACAATGGGCCTGAACATCAATGAACCATAGTTTATCTCGCTACTCATTTCCCAATTACCACTTACATTAAAAAAACGTTTGGTATGACTGTCTTTGTACCTGTCAAATCCTACATTCATATTGTCGACCGTTGATTGTGTCCAGCCAATGTAAAAGATCAGACCAGGGAAATCGGAAGCATTCATAGCGAGTGGTTCGTCAAACCAATAGGAACTAAATTCATTCAGATTTTTGCTATAAAGCGGTGTCACTCCTCCAAGCGTTTTAATTACCCGACCAGGTTGTCCATTGGAGTCATTCCACACTTTCAGGTCAATTGATTTCTGATTGTTGCCTCCAACTACCGGATTGAAATAAATCTGCATTCCACGGAGCGTATCACTGATGTTAAGTTTGAATTGAATGGCATAGGATCCATATGCTCCGTTTATTCCGATCCCGGCCTCAGCAGTACCATTATCGTAAGCATAGTAATTACTGAATACCTGCGTGAAACGGATTGTATCGTTCGATCGGAATAATTGATTAGGGTCAGGAGAAAGTGAATGTGTGATGTGGAATACTACATTTTTTTCATTCGAAACAGGGAAGAATACGCGCACAGGTGGATTGGCCCATGGCTTGTATTTTACATATCCATCTATGTAGTAGGGCTCAATAGTATATGGTTCGCCTTCGTAAAAGTTGAAAGGAGGCAGGGAATTTTTCTGAATATTATATTTATAAGTCCTGTTTCGGTTTTTATTATCAAGATTTGAAATTTTAATATCCAATGTATCTTTCATTTCATTGTCGAAATTTTTTGCATATTGATTCATTGGCATAGCTTCGTAGTTTACCAGCATCGTAGGTGCTACATCGCCAAAAGCAACATCTTCCATGGTATTATCATTTGCATTACGGCCATAATTAAGGTAAACAACATCAATATTCCAATTACTGCCATTGGAACGCCAGTCGGGTTGCGAATTACCTGCAAGTGCTGCAATATT
The DNA here is from genome assembly GCA_038322655.1 of Bacteroidales bacterium. Classification (GTDB taxonomy): domain Bacteria; phylum Bacteroidota; class Bacteroidia; order Bacteroidales; family UBA4417; genus UBA4417. The sequence goes on from JBBQGD010000096.1 coordinate 3,692, forward strand.
ACGAAATCTGAACTGAAAGCCATTTTTATAAAATAAGGCACTATCAATACTTTTTGTGATGGGAATCACTACTTGTCTGAAGTATTTATTGCCGGGTAATGCAAATGTATCAATCTGTATCCCTCCATTTACTGACCATTTTTGAATCCATCTCGGAGTAATTACAGTATCGGCAACAGAAATAAGCGTATCATTATCTCCCGGTGAATGAAATTCAAGTATTAAAGATGATTTTGATGATGGAGGGCTGATAGTCCGGCCCTGTGGCTGATAATAGAAACTCAGGTACACTGAATCCTTTCGGGTAATAGCTTTCTTTTCAGGTGTAAATATCGAATCGAGCCTCAGAGGAAGGGAAGTCAGATTATCTGCATCAAATTCATTCGGGCCTGCATTTGGATAGAGGTTTCCCTGTTTGTCAAGTGCATCTAATGTTGCAACACCTATACTGGGAGGGAATTTGGCATAGTCAGTATTAATAAAAACGGATGAATCAGCCCAGCGCGAAGGTGAAGGATAAACTATGCTTTCCGAGAAATCATCATAAAAAGGCAGTGCAATTGCTTCAGTTGATTGTGCAGCAGATCTTTTTAATTTGTATTGATGCGATACGACCGGATTATATGCCGGCATAGTAAGTATTTCCTGTGCTATAGCCGAAAAACTTATAAAAAGAATAATTAGTATGGCAAAAAGATGTTTTGTCATTCAGAAATTTAATTAGGGTAAAGGGGTTTCAGGCTGAATAGTATCAATTACCATTTTACGGATATACTCATCGAAATCGAAATTCTCGCCCGATTTGTAAGTAAGTGAAAACACTGTGCCCTGATCAACCCTTTTTCCATAAACATAAACCGGGGTTTGTTCATAAACCTGGCCATTAGTGCTATCGCAGCCATTTGAATAAAATTCGTCACCAGCAGTAAAACCAAGCCTGGCAATCATACTTCTTGCTTCATCCCGGCTTTTTCCTATCAGGAAAGGAATGGCTGCCGGACCTGCCCCTCTGCCTGATCCGATGATCAGGTCAACTACTGAGCCTTTACGGATGGGAGTTCCCGGGGTTACAGTTTTACCATTAACAGTTGCTTTAAGTACAGCATTCAGCGCCATATCCGGAACAACACGAGTGCTTCCCAGCTTTAATCCGTAAGTTTGAAGCAAAGCTTTGGCACGGCGTAATGACAGGTCTGTTAATGCCGGCATGCTAACTTGTTCAGGCACATATGATACCAGGGACAGGTAAACGGATCTTCCAGGTTTCACTTTGGTTTCTGGTAATGGATCCTGCGAAATTACACTTCCCGGTTTTCGGGTATAGTCATAAATAGAATCAACAACAACCATTTCAAAATCTTTACTCGCTTGCAGGCTATGCACCTGGTCCATCGAAAGTCCGACAAAATTTGGTGTAACCGCAACCTCATCGTGACGGGTATACATATTTAAACCCATCAGAGTGATCCATGCAATTACAAAAAAAATCAATATTGATAGTGCAAGATGTTTTAAAAACTTCTTTGTTGTAATGAATTGTATAAAGTTCATAAGCCTTTTTGTGCCCTGAATTATGGGGGTTAACTTCTTGATGATATAAACTGCAAGAGGGCGTAATTATTGTTTCTTTTTTGCAAAGATATAAATTTACACGGCAGTGTTGGTATATAAAGGTTCTTTAACTTTGCGTTTCAAAAAGTGATTAAAATTTTATTATATGAGTAAAATAAATGTTGTGCTGTTCATGGGTGGCGATTCGGGCGAATATGAAGTTTCAATTGCCAGTTCTACACAGGTTAAAAATAATCTTGATCCTGAAAAATATAAGGTTTACCCTGTGTTGATCCGTAATGGAAGCTGGTATTATACTAGTTTAAGCGGAACACAGATCCCTTTTGACAGAAATGATCATAGCCTGCATATCGGGGAAGAAATAATAAAATTTGATTGTGCCTTTATTGCCATTCATGGTACTCCGGGTGAAGACGGGAAGCTCCAGGGCTACCTGGATTTAGCCGGGATACCTTACACAACCTGTGATGTAACAACGTCAGCTTTAACTTTTAACAAGTATTTTAGTAACGACCTTGCAAAACAATATGGCGCAAAAGTTGCAACCACTATTTTTTTACGAAAAAATGAACTCTGGAATGCAGATTCTCTTGTGGCCGAGGTTGGATTGCCATGTTTTATTAAACCTAATAAATCAGGATCGAGTGTTGGAGTTACAAAAGTTTATGAACTTTCCGGGATTGAAGCAGCTATTAAAAAGGCATTTGCCGAAGATGATGAAGTTTTGGTCCAGCAATTTATTAGAGGGCGTGAAATGGCTTGTGGAGTATTTTCCACGAATGGAAAGGTTCAGGTTTTACCTGTGACTGAGATAATTTCCAAAAACGATTTCTTCGATTACCATGCAAAATATACTGAAGGAGTTGCCGATGAAATAACTCCGGCCCACATTACAGAAGAGGAATCTGCTAGATGCCAGGAGATTACAGACTATTTATATCGTAAATTCAATTGTAAAGGCATTGTAAGGTTTGATTATTTTCTTGTGAATGACGAATGGTGGTTTCTTGAAGTTAATACAGTACCCGGTTTTTCAGCCGAAAGCATTGTTCCCAAACAGGTGAGAGCCGCAGGAATGGGGATGCAGGAATTTTATGGAGCATTAGTTGATGAAGCATTGAGACATAAAAGTTTTAAGTAATAATGCTTTTGCAATATATCCGGTTTAATAAAAATATTCTATTCTGTAGTTAAAAAGTTTGAATGACATTCTTTAAAAAAAATGACCTGGTAAAACCTATATCAAACAAATCTGGTGATATTGTTTGTTGGGATTTGGGCGGAGGAATAACCCATATTGGAATTGTCGTAGATAAAAGATCAGCAGATGGCAGCAGGAACTTAATTGTTCATAATATCGGAGGCGGACAAGTATTGGCTGATTGTTTATTTGAGTTTAAGATTATCGGACATTATTCGTACGAAAAGAAATAAACTCATATTCCCAAAGTAAGAAAACTGACTAATTTTTTCACGGCTCTTGCCCTGTGGCTGATATTATTTTTTTCATCCAGCGGCATTTCAGCAAAGGTTTTATCATATCCATCAGGGAGAAATACCGGGTCATAGCCAAAACCTTTTATTCCTTTTCTTTCGGTAATAATTTCACCATTTACAATTCCTTCGAAATAATGCACTGATCCGTTCAGAATTAAGGCTATAACTGTGCGGAAGCGAGCTTTGCGGTTTTTTCTGTTTTTTAGTTCATCAAGCACCTTATCAATATTTGCTTCAAAATCGTGCCAATCCGTTGCATACCTGGCCGAAAATACGCCCGGTCGTCCATCTAATGCTTCAATTTCAAGGCCGGTGTCATCAGCAAAGCAATTTTTACTATACTTGTCAAATACATACTGAGCTTTTAGAAAAGCATTGCCTTCAAGTGTCGGAGCTGTTTCAGGGATATCCTCGTTACACCCTATTTGTTTCAGGCTCTTTACTATAAAATTGTCACTTATAAGTGACTGTACTTCCGAAAGTTTGTGAAGATTATTGGTTGCAAAAATAAGTTCGTGAGTCATTGGGTTATTCGTTGTGATAAGGTTCATTTTTAAGAATGGTCATGGCACGGTACAATTGTTCAGCAAACAGTAGTCTTATAAACTGATGGGTAAAAGTCATTCGTGAAAGAGACAAAGTGATATCAGCTTTTTGTTTTACACTTTCTGCAACTCCATAGGCTCCACCGATTATAAATAACAATTCACGTGTACCGCCATTCATTGATTTTTGAATGAATCCGGCAAATTCAACGGAACTGAATTCTTTTCCGCGTTCATCAAGCAGCACCGTGCAGTTAGCTGAAGCTGATTTTTCAAGTAGCAATATAGCCTCTTTTTCTTTTATTTGTTCGGCTGTAAGATGTTTCCGGTCTTTAATATCAGGTATTACAATTTCTTTTACTTTTATATAATGCTTCAGCCTTTTCAAAAATACTTCATAGCCTTCAAGTACGAAAGCCTCCGATGTGTTTCCGATCATAAGGAGTGTAATATTCATATAATCAGTTTGTTGAGTGTAAGATTCAGTTGATTGCTTTTTCTGCCTGAACTCGATATTTCTGAGTGTCAAAGATAGTTACACTCTTTAATTCAAGCATTAATTAACAGAAGAATAATCAAAATAGAATTTTTTGGATTGATTTTTGTACCTTTACAATGTTGTTAAAACAGAATGATGAAAAACGCTTTAAAAATTATAACACTTTGTTTATCAGTGTTGCTTTTTACGCGAAGTACAGCTGTAGCCCTTGAGCCAGCTGGCCTTGTCGATGATATAGCAGCTGCAATTCGAGCCGGAAATTCAAAGGATCTGGCAAAATATTTCGGTCCTACATTGGAAATTATATTGCCCGGAAGTGATGGCACTTTCAGTAAAGCCCAGGCTGAAATGATTATGAAAGATTTTTTTGCGAAATCTGCTCCTGTATCTTTTGTGATCAATCAGAAAAGTAATTCAACTGGGGGGGCACAATTTATTATTGGGACCTATAAAAATAAAACTGAAAAGCTAAATGTTTATATCCTTCTGAAACCTGTTTCAAGCCTGTTAATGATACAGCAGATGCATTTCGAAGCTGATTAATACAAAATCTTATTTTCTGTGACTTTAGATGAAATTATAGTTAGTGCGCTTCGCGAAGATATTGGCGAAGGTGATCATACTTCATTATCAACCATTCCTGCCCGTGCTTTAGGAAAAGCCCGATTGCTTGTAAAAGAAAACGGTGTTTTGGCGGGGGTTGACGTTGCACGAAAGGTGTTTTTTCATACCGATAACCGCATTGTAATGAGCCAGTTTATCCAGGATGGTTCGCGCGTTAAAGTCGGTGATGTGGTATTTGAAGTTAGTGGTCCATCTATATCGTTATTAACAGCGGAGAGGACTGCCCTTAATTTTATGCAACGGATGAGCGGTATTGCGACCCAAACCAGGCTGATGGTTGATGCTCTTGAAGGACTTCCGACTAAAATTCTTGATACGCGCAAAACAACACCATTGCTCCGTGAATTCGAAAAAATAGCTGTCAGATTGGGCGGTGGCTACAATCATCGTTTTGGCCTTTATGATATGATCCTCATAAAAGATAACCATGTTGATTTTGCAGGAGGAATTGCAAAAGCTATTACTGCCTGTCATGATTATATGAATCAAAAAGGATTGATTCTGGCGATTGAAATTGAAACCCGTAACCTCGACGAAGTAAACCAGGTAATGGATCATGGTGGGGTTCAACGAATTATGCTGGATAATTTCTCTTTCGATATGCTGCGTCAGGCTGTTACTATGATTGGATCAAAATTTGAAACAGAAGCTTCAGGAGGCATTACCTTACAATCAATACGTCAATATGCGGAATGTGGAGTCGATTTTATCTCTGTAGGGGCCCTCACGCATCATATAAACAGTCTTGATTTGAGTCTTAAAGCAGTTAAATAGTCCATACCTTAAGGTCAGGGATAAAAATTTAAAGCATAAATGGTAAAAAAAACAAGCAGGTATGACGGATATTATAACATCAAGCGTGACCTGCTTTTAAAAAGCAAACTTGTAGCAACTGTTGAAAAGTATTTACGAAAGCTTGTAATTCCTGGCTTCGATGGAATGCCTGTTTACGATGTGGCTTCTTTTTTTATCAAGGGTTTGCAGAAAGGAGCGCTTTCAATGCGGGCCGCAGCCTTTTCGTACAATTTCTTCCTGGCTCTGTTTCCTGCTATCATTTTCTTTTTTACTATTATTCCGTATATACCGATTCCCGGTTTCCAGGATAACCTCCTGGAATTGTTGCAAAACTTTATTCCTAAAAAAGCATTCGATGCCGTGGAGGAAACACTATTCGATATAGTGAAAAGGCCCCGTGGCGGACTTTTATCTATAGGATTTATTATGGCAATGTATTTTTCCACCAATGGTATCCATAGCCTGATTGAGTCTTTTAATCAAACCCGCCATACTCTAGAAACCCGTTCGTGGATAAAACAGCGTTTAATTTCAATTGTGCTGGTATTTATTCTCTCGCTACTGTTAATCGTTGCCATAGTATTGATAACACTTGGGCCTGTGGCTCTTGACATTCTGGTACAACACAACATTCTGCGAGTAAGTTTCAGTTACTACCTGATAATTGCCGGGAAATGGATTATTTCATCAGCTTTATTATTTTTTGCGTTTTCTTTTCTTTATTACCTGGCGCCCGCGGCTGAATCGAGATTCCGGTTTATTTCTGCCGGCAGTACACTTTCAACTGTGCTCACCATTCTGGCTTCAGTAGGATTTAATTATTATGTTAACAGCATTTCGCGATACAATTCACTATATGGATCTATTGGCACTCTTATCATTGTTATGGTGTGGATATTTTTTAATGCAATGATTGTTCTTATTGGATTTGAGCTCAATGTAAGCATCCGGAATGCAAGGCTGAAACATGGCAGGATTTCAGATCGTAAATCAGAGAAGGTTTCAAAGTCACTTAAATAGGTGATTGATTTTGCAATCTATTTGTGCTTAATAATATAGTGTATCCTTTTTACTAATTGGGTTCACTTTTCAGCAATATAGTACTCCGCAATCGTGTACCAAAAATTCCTCTACATTTGCATTCTGACTACAACCTGATTGAATGTTAGCTGATTTCCGAAAACTTATCCGCCTGTCTGCAATTTATGGATTGGGTACCTTGTCAACCAAGCTGGCTGGCTTTGTGCTTATCCCATTGTATACGAGGAGTTTTTCGGTAACTCAATTCGGAGTAATAGGCTTGCTCGAAGTAAGCGCCGTTGTTGTGATATCTTTTTTCGGTTTCTCACTGTATTCCGGGTTTTTTCGCTGGTATTGGGATAAGAGCGCTGAGAAAAAAAAGGAATCCTTGTTTTTTACAGTTACCCTGTTCCAGATTGTGGTTGTTATCCTTGCCTATTTTGCTTTGCTACCATTTTTAAAGGATTTTTCAAAACTTATTCTTGATGCACCTGATTATGCTTACTTGCTAAAGCTAATGCTGATATCATCGTTGATACAGGTTGTACTTTTAATGCCCAACACCCTTATGCGTTTACAGGAAAAACCGTGGCTCTTTACACTTGCCAATGTGTTGCAACTGGTTTTCAGCCTGTCCGTAACTGTCTATTTTATTGTTTATCGACATGCCGGTATTGAAGGCATTTATTATGGACAGATTGCAGGGAGTATTGCATTTGCCTCGGTTCTGATCAGGTATACAATCCGCAATATGGTATTCAAATTCGAAACTGAATTATTGCGCGAAATACTTATTTATTGTTTCCCTTTATTCTTTTCAGGTGTAGCTTTGGTAATCCTTAATGTAACTGATCGCTATTCGATTAAGGTATTGGGGAATATGGCTGATGTCGGGTTGTATTCGTATGGTTTTAAGCTGGCAAACACATTGAATGTTTTCCTTATCACTTCCGTGAATTTTGCCATTCAACCCATGATTTACAGGATGATGAATGATCCAGATAACAAAAAGTTTTATGCCAGGTTGCTTACTTATTATACCTTTATAACGATGATTTTTGGATTGGCGCTGATGATCTTCGGAATGGAAATTACCAAACTTTTTGCAAAACGTGTTGAATATTTCGATGCCTGGTATATTTTCCCTTTCATAATTTTTTCAATCGTTTTCGGGATGATGAAAGATGTTGCTACTATCGGGCTTAGTATTTCCAAGAAAACACAGGTAATTGCTGCCACAGTCATAATTACAGCCATATTAAACCTTGTTTTCAATATTGTATTTATCCATTTGTGGGGAAACCAGGGAGCGGCTTTTTCAAAAATGCTGTCGATGCTGGTTTTCTTTACACTCACACTATATTATGCTCAGAAAGTTTATCCTATCCCTTATGAGTTGAATCGGATTGCGCTTATGCTCATAATTGCTGCCGGTTTATATGGTATATCTGTGTTTTTCAATCAATGGGATATAATTCCACGTTTGGTGGCTAAATCAATATTAATCTTCTCCTTTCCATTTGCATTGTACCTGTTTAAGTTCTACCAACCGGTTGAACTTATAGCTTTGCACAGTGGATGGAATAAATGGCGTAATCCGGCTGAATTTCAGGAGAATATACGACGACTGATTAAAAAGTAATGTGAATATGAAAGAGCCATGATTGATTAAATCAACCACCAGGATTACATTATACTTAATCATGGCGAACCTTTAGCTCACGAACACCCGTAAAAAATACCTGCGAAGTAAGCATTAATACTGCTGAAAATAAGCAATGAATTAATAAATAATCACAGATGAAAAAAATGCAAAATATCGTTTTCCTGGGAGCAGGTTCTATCGGCACAGCATTAGGAAATTCATTAGCTGTCCGTTCTGATTTGAAAGTAAGTTTATTATCCATTGAAGAAGATGTTGTTCAGTCTATTACAACTTCACACATCAATAAGAAATATTTTCCGAATATTCGCCTTTCCCAGGCATTGAATGCTACCAGCGATCAGACTATTCTTAAAAATACCGATGTAGTTTTTATTGGCATTCCTTCCGTTGCAGTTGTTGATTACATGATGGAAATCAAGGATATACTTTCTGAAAATGCAATACTGGTGAACCTGGCAAAAGGATTTGGTTGTCACGAACAGATAATCTCAAAATGCCTGGCTGAACATCTTCCTAATCCTGTATGCGCTTTAAAAGGTCCTTCCTTTGCACGCGAAATAATTAACAACAGCCCAACTGCTTTTACGCTTGCTTCCACAGATATTGAACTTTGCAAATTGTTAGAACCCATATTTGAGGAAACCAATATATTCATTGATACAACAACTGATCTTCTTGGCGTTGAAATTATCAGTATTCTTAAAAATATTTATGCCATTCTAATTGGGATAGTAGATGCCCATTTTAATTCCCCTAATTTAAGGTTCATGATGTTTACCCGTGCTTTTAATGAAATGAGGAAGATTCTGCTCCATTTTGGCGGCCAGGAGGAAACTATGTTTCATTATTGCGGGATAGGCGATTTTGGACTGACAGCTCTTAATGATCTGAGCCGTAACCGCACATTG
>JBBQGD010000097.1:0-12794 GCA_038322655.1 Bacteroidales bacterium
TTTAACCGACCTTGACGGAAAGTACAGTATCAGTGTTCCTAAAGATGTAACTGCTTTGCAGTTTTCATTTGTTGGAATGCAGAAACAAGAAATCGCTCTAACTTCATCAAATGTTGTTGATGTAGTTATGGTAAGTGAAGCGCAAAATATTGAAGGAGTTGTTGTTACAGCCCTCGGCATTACGCGCGAAAAGAAATCATTGGGTTACGCTGTAACTGAAGTATCAGGCGATGACATTTCCAAAGGTGGAAATCCTAACGTGATGACAGCCCTTTCGGGTAAAGTTGCCGGCGTTGAGGTAAAACCTTCATCGGGTATGCCAGGTGCACCTGCACAAGTTCTGATCCGCGGTTCACGTTCATTCAGCGGTGACAATACTCCTTTATACGTAGTTGACGGATTGCCAATCTCTTCAACTTCCGACTACTCACAAAATGTTACAGGTTCGTATTCAGCCAACAGGGCTATCGATATCGATCCTAACGACATTGCGTCAATGACAGTTCTTAAAGGCCAGGCTGCTGCTGCACTCTATGGCATCAGGGCATCTAACGGCGTTATCATTATCACTACAAAAAGTGGTAAAGGCATGGCCAAGGGCAAACCTGTTGTAAGTTTTTCAACTAATTTCAATACTGATGTTGTAGCAAAACTTCCTGATGTACAGCAAACCTGGGCTCAGGGATACTATAATGACAATGTTTCAGCCGGCTTTATCCCTGCTTTCTCCTATTCATGGGGACCAAAAATTTCGGATCTTCCCAAGGACGCAACCTACGGAGGTGATGCAAACGGTCAGCCCGGTAAATTCTGGGATCCTTACAAGGCTGCCTGGGTGACTCCGCAAGCATACAACAATGCTAAGAATTTCTTCAGCAAAAACGGCTATACTTTTGGAAATAATATCAATGTAAGCCAGGCAAGCGACTTCGGCGATTTCCTGCTCGGTTTTGGTACAACTAACCAGAATGGTATAGTTGAAAACTCCGGAATGGATCGTTACAACGTAAAACTTTCAGCCAATGCCAACCTGAATAAAAACTGGAAATCCGGTTTTTCAGCCAATTATTCTGACCTTAAACTGCGCAAAGCACCATCAGGTAACGATAGTTGGTTATTTACCGTTTATGGCGCACCTGCATCGTTCGACCTTATGGGTACACCGTACCATATGCCAGGAACTGACGGCGATTACAGGCAGATCATCTACCGCAGGGGATCTGTTGGTGAAAACCCACGCTGGGCTGTTCAGAACAATATCTTCTCGGAAAGCACAAAACGTCTATTTGGTAATGCATACCTTGAATATAAGCCGGTTGAGTGGTTCAAATTAAGATACCAATTGGGTCTTGATATGTATAACACCATTTCACAGGATTACTATGAAAAAGGTAGCGCTCATAACGGTCAATCCCTTCCAACAGCTTCACAATATACAAAACCGACGAAAACCGATTATACCTATATTGCTCCAACCGGAGGTTCAATGGTTAACTACGGTATTTCCCGCAGGCAGGTCAACTCCTTGCTGAATATGTCGTTCAACAAAAAACTTACCGAAAACATAACTGCTTTGTTAGATATTGGTAACGATTTTAACGATGGCAATTATGATTCATATTCCATGACAGGAACAGGATTTACTGTTCCCGGATGGAATAATATGTCAAATACTTCGACGCAAACTGGTAGTGGAGCATTAGGCCAGCAACGCACTGTTGGATTTTATGGAAACCTGTCGCTCGATTATAAGAGCATGGTGTATTTGAATGCAACAGGTCGTAACGACATTGTTTCAACCATGCCAAACGGAAGCAGGAGTTTCTTCTACCCATCAGTTTCATCCGGTTTTGTTTTCACTCAACTGGAACCGTTGCAGAATAACAGGATCTTATCATTCGGTAAAGTCCGTGCTTCGTATGCTATGGTAGGGCAGGCTGGTTCATACTATCCTGTTGTTTATACTATTGGTGGTGCCGGAAGCGGTTTCCTCAACGATGGTATTACCTTCCCGTTAGGAGGAGTAAGTGGTTATATGCCCAATAATAGATTATATGATAAAGGCATGAAACCACAGAATACCAATACCTGGGAAATCGGACTCGAACTCAGATTCCTGAACTCGCGTTTAGGCTTTGATTATGCCTACTCCGATCAGCTTGCAAAAGGACAAATTTTTGCAGTTCCATTGGCCGGATCAACAGGTTTTGGCGATGTTGTTCAGAATGCAGGAGAAATGTCTGTTAAGGGACATGAACTGAGTTTGTTTATAATTCCTATAAAAACCAATGACTTTGAATGGAACTTCACTACCTTGTTTACAAAATATGTAAATAAGTGCGTTTCCCTGGCCGAAGGAGTTGAAAACATCTCGCTCGGTGGCTATACTACCCCGAATATTCGTGCCTCGGCTGGCGATACCTATCCTTCCATTTATGGAAATCAGTTCCTTCGTGATGATAAAGGCCATATTTTAGTTGATGAAGATCCTGCCAGTGATTATTATGGAATGCCTCTGATGGGCGACTTCGGTAAAATCGGTGATGTATCACCAAACTTCCTGTTTGTTTTCAACAACACATTTACCTACAAATTCATTACCTTATCGGCACAGCTCGACTGGAAAGACGGCGGACAAATGTATTCAGGATCTAACCGCCTGATGGATCTTTATGGATCATCAGCCAGGACCGAAGACCGTACAACTCCTTACATCTGGCCAGGCTATAAAGCTGATGGAACACCTAACGATATACAACGTGGCGGCCCCGATGATTTGTATGCATACGCCGACCTCTATAACGATGTACTGGGCTCACTGGATGAATCACACATTTACAATACTTCATTTCTAAAACTACGTGAGGTATCACTGAGTATATCTTTACCAAAAACATTGGTTGCAAAGGCAAAACTCCAGTCGGTATCTCTTGAGTTCAGCGCACGTAATTTCCTGCTATGGACTCCGCTGCCAAACTTCGATCCTGAGGCTTCACAAGGTATGGGTAATATGCAAGGTGGTATGGACTATATGTCGTTGCCACAAGCCAGTTCGTATGGTGTTGGTTTAAACATCACTTTCTAACTTTTAAAATAATTGGAAATATGAAAACAATAAGAATATTTTTCCTCGTACTGATTCCACTATTATTCGTTGCGTGCAGCGAAAAAATAATGGACGATATAAATAAGGATAAGAACGATACGGAGATAATGCCTGTATCAAATCTACTCCCCGATATAATTCTGCGCAGCGCTTTTGAAACTGCCGGAACTGATATTGCCTGGTATTCAACCGTGTACATTGAGCAAAGCACAGGCACCTGGGGTCAATCCGTTGATGCCGACAAACGTATCAGTCAGAATGTTTCTTCCTTGTTTAACAACAATTGGAGCAATGTATACTCAGTAATGGGATCCTGTAACGACATCATTAAAAAAACTGATCCGACTACCGGCTCCGAAAAAGATAACTTCTGGGCCAGAGGTATAGCCGAGGTGTTGCTTGCTTACAACCTTTCAGTCACTACTGATATGTGGGGCGATGTTCCTTATAGCGAAGCATTGAAAGGCCTCGACAACAGGAAACCCAAATACGATAAACAGCAGGATTTATATGTAGCTATCAATGCATTGCTCGATGGAGCTATAGCTGATTTGGGTTATACGTTTACTACTGGTAAGAACGGGAAATTAGACTACATCTATGCAGGTGATCCAAAACAATGGATAAAAGCTGCCTATTCATTGAAAGCCCGTTTTGCTCTACGTTTGATAAATAAGGACCCTAATGGCGCAGCCACGGCTCTTACTTATATCTCAAAAGGATTTGCATCTGCTGCTGATGCTTTGGTTTTTAACAAATTCGAAGCTACGGCTACCGGAGAAAACCCATGGTCGCAATTTATGGCTGACCGTTCGCACCTCTCAGCATCTGCAACTTTATACAATTACATGAATGAAAGGAGTGATCCCCGTATAGCCAACTATTTTACAAAGATTGGTAGTGCTTATGCTCCTGCCCCTTCCGGAACTGCTTTACAAACACAAGGCGGAGTATATTCGGTATCTTTAATTACTTCGGGAAGTAAAGTTTCTCCTATTCCTTTGATGAGCTATCATGAACTGAAGTTTATTGAAGCTGAAGCTAAATTCAAGACAGGTGACGCTACTTGGAAAGCTGCTCTGCAAGCTGCTGTTGAAGCTGCTTTTACTTTTCACGGATCTACAATCGGCACATATTATGCTGACCAGGTTGAAACACGACTTACTGCCGGAAATGAGTTAAAGGAAATCATTATGCAGAAATACATCGCATTCTATGAATACGAAGCTATTGAAGCCTATAACGATTATCGCCGTACCGGATTCCCGACAATGAACAATCCTCAGAATGCCACAGTCGGTTTTGTAAACAGGTTCCCTTATGCTTTGAGTGAAGTATCAAATAATGGTGCAAACGTGCCTTCTATTAATGTTTTCACTGACAAAGTTTGGTGGGCTAAGTAGTATAAATTGAAAATTGTTTAAATAAAAAACCCGGCTTGACCGGGTTTTTTATTTTTGTATAATATTATCATCAACTATTAATATTAACAAAAAGATATACTAGGTCTAACAATATATAAGATTTTATTTCAAAATTCTTCAGGACCTATATCTAAGACTATTAATTTCATCACTTTATTTTATAAATTAGCATACATTTACAATATCAGCTAAAGGATTAATATATAAATATTGTACAACTGCTGAAATCATTGTAAAAAGTCAACTCTGTTGCTGCAACCACATGCTATTATTTCTGTATGTAGATCTCTGAAAAAATAATCCAATCGAATTAAAAAAAAAACAGAAAATGTTAGAAGTATTAAGAAATTATTACTTTTACAATCTAATTAAGAGTCCTACACCAAAACACATCTAATTGTCAAAACACTTTAAACCAGTTATTTAAGCATGCTGTACACGTGCATTAAATTTAAATATAAGCATGTGTTTGAGTATTTTAATTGTTAAAAATGCATAAAAAAGGTAATTTTACAGTTCAATAAAAATGTTTTCAACCATTTTTTTTAAAAAAAATATACTAAACCCACCTAAAATCAAATAAAAACAGCCTATGATTCGATAATTAATTCATTAAAACAATAATTAAATTAAACTAAACCAATTAACACTAACTAACCAAATCAATTAACCTATGAGAAAATTAAGTTTTTTGCTGGTATTCCTGCTGCTCACAGCTATGCAGGTACTTGCACAACGAACCATCACAGGTAAAGTTACAAGTGCCGACGACGGGAGTGGAATCCCCGGCGTTACTGTTCTTATTAAAGGAACAAGTACAGGTGTTTTAACCGACCTTGACGGAAAGTACAGCCTGAGTGTTACAAAAGATGCAACTGCTTTGCAGTTTTCATTTGTTGGAATGCAGAAACAAGAAATCGAAATATCTACATCAAATGTAATAGATGTAGTTATGGTAAGTGAAGCACAAAAGATCGAAGGAGTTGTTGTAACCGCTTTAGGAATTACCCGTGAAAAAAAATCACTGGGATATTCTGTTCAGGAAGTAGGAGGTGACCAAATTAAAGATTCGAGAGAGTCAAACTTTGTTAATGCTATCTCTGGAAGAGTTGCCGGCGTTCAAATTAAGCAATCAAGCACAATGGGAGGCTCAACAAACGTCCTCATAAGAGGGAATAAATCGCTCACTGGTAATAACCAGGCTATGTTTGTTATTGACGGGGTACCTATTGACAATAGCATGACCAACGCAACTACTGTTTCCACAGGAGGCGGTGGTTATGATTATGGTAATGCAGCATCCGATATCAATCCTGAAGATATTGAATCAATGTCAGTATTAAAAGGAGCTGCTGCCACTGTGCTCTATGGCTCAAGAGCTGCCAATGGAGTAATTCTTATCACCACAAAAAAAGGATCAACTGCAAAAAAAGGAGTTGGTGTAACCATTAGTTCTGGGGTATTTTCCACATCGGCTGACAAATCAACTTTGCCTAAAATACAAAAAGAATATGGTGCAGGATATGGTGATTATTTTGATTATGCAGACCTTAACGGCGATGGAATAGATGAAACTCTTGTACCATATTATGATGACGCCTCGTGGGGACACAAATTTGATCCAACTTTAATGGTTGTTGATTGGGTTGGTGTAGATCCATTGGATACAAAAAACTATTTAAGAGAAGTGCCCTGGGTTGCAGGCCAACATGATATCAGAGACTTCTTTGAGAATGGTGTAAAGTATACAAACAGTATTGCTGTAGATGGTGGAAATGAACTTGGCAACTATCGTCTGTCTTATACTAATAATACAGAAACCGGTATTATGCCAAATAGCAAAATGAAAAAAAATATGCTGAGCTTCAATGGTTCTTATAATTTTACCAAGAAATTCAGTGTTGAATCGAGTGCATCGTATATCAAGGATGATAATACCGGTCGTTACGGTACAGGTTATGACCCGGGCAACCCAATGCAATCCTTGGGTCAGTGGTTCCAGACTAATGTTGATATTTACGACTTAAAAAAATACTATATCAATCCTGACGGATCACAAAGGACATGGAACTATGCCGCTTATGATGATTTTTCTCCCATTTATCATAATAACATATACTGGACAAGAAACATCAACTACGAAACTGACGGACGCGACCGCTTATTCGGTTATGTATCTGCCAAGTATAAAATCTTACCTTCGATAACGTTGGAAGCACGCGGTGCAACTGACTATTATTCGGAAAACCAGGACGAAAGAATTGCTATTGGTAGCAACCAGACTTCGCAATATACCAAGTTCCTCAGAAATTTTAATGAAACAAATTTCGATCTTATGCTGAGGTTCAATAAGCAATTTGCCGAAAAATGGAATACCAATGGGGTAATCGGAGGAAACACCCGCAGAACTTTAACCACTTCAACTTTTGGTTCTACAATTGGTGGATTGCAAGTTCCAGACCTGTATATCCTAATGAACTCGAAATCTCCTGTTTCGACTACTGAAACAGAATACCTTTCAGGTGTCAACAGTTTATATGGCAGTATTTCCTTTGGCTATAATAACCTGGTTTATGTAGATCTAAGCGGACGTGCTGACAAATCTTCAACTTTACCTACTTCAACGAACCTGTACTTCTATCCTTCCATATCAACCAGCTTTATATTATCAGAGCTTCCTGGCATTAAGGGAATCAGTGCATTATCATTTGCTAAACTCCGGTTAAACTATGCATCAGTAGGTAACAGCGCTCCTGTATACAGTACCCAGCGCTATTACGGCAAAGGCACAAACTGGAATGCTTTAGGCCGTTTCAATATGCCTACTACGCTTCCAAATGATAACCTGAAACCTGAAAGCACCAAAAGTTTGGAAGCAGGATTGGAAGCCAGCTTTCTGAACAAAAGGTTAGGGTTTGATTTTTCTTACTACAAAACCAATACCATCGACCAGATAATGCCGGTTAATATCAGCCGTGCATCTGGTTACAATCAAAGGTATGTTAACTCAGGTGAAGTCGAAAACAAGGGGCTGGAGATTGCCATCAATGCCACTCCAGTAATAATTGGTGATTTTTCATGGGATATCCAGGTTAACTGGTTCCAGAATAAAAACAAAGTCTTAAGCTTATACGAAGGTGTGAATAATATTCTCCTTACTTCATCATGGGATATAAGCACCAATATTGTTGTAAACGAACCTTATGGCGTGCTACGCGGTACCGATTTCGTTTATACTAATGGAAAGAGAACTGTTGATGCCGATGGTAACTACCTGTATGCAAAGGATGTAAACGGGGATGTAATAAGTGATGCCATTCTTGGTAATGTTCAGCCTGACTGGAATTCAGGTATTTCCAACACTTTCCATTACAAAGGAATTTCACTGTATGCTCTTGTTGATATCTCTCATGGTGGCAGCGTGTACTCGGTTGACCAGAAATACGGTGTAGCTACTGGTCTCTTTGAAGAAACAGCCGGGCTAAATGCTAAAGGAAACCCAAAACGCGATGCTGTAGCTGATGGTGGCGGTATCATTTTAGATGCTGTAAAAGAAGACGGAACTCCAAATGACATTTATGTTTGGGCCGGAGACTGGTATGGAGCATGGTTGTATGACAATATTCCAACAGCGGCTTATGTTTACGATGCATCCTATGTGAAACTTCGCGAAGTTTCACTGAGTTATGCTTTACCCACAAAAATGCTAAGCAAGACTCCTTTCACTAAACTATCAGTGGGACTTTCGGGTCGTAACCTTTGGATCATACACAAAAATACACCTTACTTCGATCCTGAAACAAATATGAGCGCCGGTAATATCCAGGGAATTTCAGATGGTGCATACCCTTCGACCAGGACCTATGGATTTAACTTAACAGTTGGTTTTTAATCACTTAATCCCGAAAAAACTATGAACACAAAAATAATTAAAACCTTGTTTCTTGTCCTTATTGTGATGGTAACTTCGTGCGAATTACCCGACAATATCGACCCGAAACGTGCTACAGAAGTATCACCAGATGTTCTGGTAACAAATTCTGAAATCGCACTCTTCAATCTGATGGGCAGTGTTAGCGTTAACACTAACATTACCAGAATATTAGCACAGTATCAGTCGGAAGTAACCTATGTTACCGAAAGCCGTTATAACTTCCAGGACAGGCAAATACCCGATGCACATTGGGGCATTTTGTACCGTGATGTTTTAACCAACCTCGAGCAGGCAAAGAGTTTAATAAATGCAACTCCTGTTGCTGATCCACAGAGGAGATTAAACAGAATAGCTATTATTGAAGTTCTCGAAGTATATTCGTACCAGCTCCTGCTTGATGCATTTGGTAATATACCTTATACTGAAGCATTACAGGGAGCTGCCAATAGCCGTCCTAAATACGATGACGCCCATGAAGTGTATCTTAAAATACTTACAAGATTATCACAAGCGGTCACTGATTTATCAGCTGATGCAGGAAGTGGTGCATTTGGTTCGGCAGATGTTCTGTATAGCAGTTCTATATCTAAATGGAAGGAATTCGGTGCTTCATTAAAGCTACGGATTGGCCTTCGCTTAGCCGACAGCGACCCTACTCTTGCTGCAACCACTATCTCTGAAGCAATTGCCAGCGGGGTATTTACCGACCAAACCAGAAGTGCTATATTCAAGTACACAGGTGTTGCACCGTATGTTAACTCATATTACCAGGAATATATTCTTGACAATCGTAAGGACTTCGTTCCGCCTACAACTTTAGTTGACAAAATGAATACCCTTAGTGACCCTCGCCGGCCCAAGTGGTTTACAACAGTTGGAGGCAATTATGTTGGAATAGCTTACGCTACTCCAGATAAATATAGTAAATACTCTCACTTCACTGCCATTCCTATTCCAACCTACCCTGTAATCGGACTGGATTATGTAGAAGTTGAGTTTTTACTGGCTGAAGCTGCTGCAAGAGTCATAGGAGGTGTAACCGGTGCTGAAACGCATTACAACACTGCTATCACACAAAGCATGCTTTATTGGGGTGTTACAGCTGTAGATGCAGCTACATACTTAGCTCAACCCAATGTTGCTTATGCTACTGCTACCGGTACCTGGAAACAGAAAATCGGTGATCAGAAATGGTTGGCATTATTCGACCGTGGCAATGAAGCATGGGCTGAATGGAGAAGGCTGGATTTCCCGATACTCAATCCTCCTACAGGTATGGTATATGGTGATATTCCTGTCCGCATGCCATACCCTTACAATGAGAACAAAATGAATGAAGTTAATTATGCGTCGGCTGCAGCTGCAATCGGAGGCGATAAGGCTTCAACCAAACTTTTCTGGGATATATATTAAAATCCCATTAAAGATTTCCCGAACGTAAGTTCGGAATAAAAAACAAGCTGTCCTGAAATCAGGACAGCTTTTTTTATTACACTTCCCTCTTTAACAATTACCGGCTAAAGGTCAAAGTTTTTATTTAAAAGTTTCCTGATTCTGTAACCTAAACTCCAAATCATTAAAGAAACCTTTCATTTATTTAAAAATTTGTTAAATACAACGTGTGTTGGATATTTCATGAAAACGGAATGTATTAATACTGTAAATTTGCATATGATATCATTTATATTCTCATTTAAACCCTGGTTGCGTAAAACCATAGGTGCCTTATATCTGGCAATAGTTGCTATACTTTCACTTATGCCTTCGCGTGATTTACCACAATTTACTATATTTCCCGAAATTGACAAAGCAGTTCATATTTGTATGTATCTCGGGCTTTCGTTCCTTGCATGCTGGAGCTATGAGATAAAACGTGAAAGGATGCAACCCTTGTATCTTTTGCTGGCTGGAGTATTCATGTATGGAGTACTTATGGAAATTTTGCAACGTACCATGCACAACGGGCGCAACTTCGACTTCAGGGATATGCTTGCGAACCTCACAGGAGCTATAATTGGCATTATAATATACAGGTATTTTGACCGGAAACACCGGGAAGCGGTGAGTATGCGGATAAAAAGTTAAAAATTCAAAGTTAAAAGTTAAAGGTTAAAGGTTAAAAGGTTCTCCTAACAACATACTCCTTACTCCTAAAGCCTTACTACTTGCGCCTTACATGATTGATTTAAGAAAAACTTCCCTATCTTTACTAATCACTTCAAAATTCACGTTTCACGGGTATAAATCAAATATTTCGAAGCAATGAAAAATACGTTGAAAATGATTGCATGGCTTAGCGGAGCTATTGGTTTTATTATGATGATTATTGGTATTATCACTGTTGCCGCAGGTGGCATTTTATGGAACCATATGTGGTCAAATTATTTTTACCCGGCGTATAATTTCCTGCTGCTGGGGATATTTTTATTCCTGGGTGTGATAGTGAGTGATAAGAAGTGAGTGAATACCTGCGGGTGGGAAGGCGAAAGAATTATAAAGAAAAAGCTAATGCTTTAACCTTTTTCCTTTTCTTGCTATCTTAGCCACCTCAATCATTATAAATTATGCTTTTTAAGATAAAAAAATACCTTACCCACAATCGCTTGTGGCCTTTAGTGGATGTTTTATTATTTGTTGTTATTACCCTGGGTTTTCATAAACTTTGGTGGGCATACAGTGCTCACATATACAGTATACCGTCATTTACAGATATTGCCAACTGGCTTGCCGCATCTATCTATGGTGCCAGCGCATGGCTCGATGCTCATGTATTCGGGATGAATATCACTTTATATGAGGTAAACGGGATACATTTCAATTCGAATAATACTGCTATATATGTCAACGAAAGTTGTTCGGGCTTCAAGCAGATGTGGCAGGTACTGGTATTATTCCTGTTATTCCCGGGACCATGGAAGTATAAATTGTGGTATATCCCGATGGGGATGCTATCGATGTATCTTTTCAATATTATCAGGATCGTAGCCCTAAGTTTTGCTATGATACATTGGCCGGCACAATGGGATTTTATACATATGTGGCTATTGCGACCGGTGTATTACCTGATAATCTTTATTCTTTGGGTGATATGGGTAGAGAAATTCGGCGGGATGAAGAGATATTTTGAAAGAGCCTGAATGGGTAATCTTGTGAAGCAGTAATCGGGAAAGTGAGAGAAAGTTCCGAATAATCAAATAACATCTATACTATGTCAGTGAAAATCCTTCCAGGTTTTGGAAATACTTGTTCATCAGCAGGTGCAGAAGGATTTTTAACTTTTTCAGATAATAGCTGCCTGCCAGAAATCATTGCACAAACTTTCGGATGGGAAGCGATACGGATTGAATTTACTGACGATAATGACACAATCACATGCTTTGGTGCTTGTCGTATTGGAAAGAAGATTGTATTGCTTCCTCATTTCTCATACGGGCCTAATGCTGCTCCCGAGGCTGTAAAATCTATATTTTATGAATTAAATAGCCAGGGATATACCTGCGAATGGCGACTTTTCGAAAAAGTATCGGAATTCGTTTTTGAAGATAAGGTTACCACAATCCTGCAGCTATCGCCTGATAGTGAAGAACAATTTCGCCGGCTCGATTCAAATGTAAAACGTAAAATCAGGAAAAGTGAGCGTAACGGAATCACAGTAAAAACGGGCAAGATGGAAATGTTGCATGACTTCTATGCAATATATTCCAGGAATATGCACCGCCTTGGTTCTCCGGCACTGCCAATGCGATGGTTCAAAAATTTACTTAATGATTATAATGATGGCGAGGCTGGAATCTGGATTGCATCCTCTGAAGGAAAGCCTGTAGGAGCTGCTTTTATGCTTGAATACAAAGGATTTTACGAAGCCTGCTGGATTTCGACACTGTATAAATATAACAGTTTATACACTTCATATGGATTATACTGGCAGCTGATTCGTTATGCTGCTGAACATAAAGGACGGCATTTCTCGTTCGGACGCAGTTCAGCGGGCAGTGGTGTCCACAGGTTCAAACAACAATGGGGAGGCACAGATGTTCCTTTGTACTGGAATTATTCGCATCCACAAGGTAAAAATATCAGGTCGTTAACCCTTTTGCCAAAATTATGGAAACTACTGCCTTACCAGGTAGCACGTATTCTCGGACCGCTTGTTTCCGGGAAATTTTATTAATTGACGGCTCAATTTCTGCGGCTAAATATTATTTTGATGTGCTGGAAACAGAATACACAAGTCCATATACTGCTTTTTTGTTTTTCCGTACTTTTGCCTTGATGCAAAAGTACCAACTTAGCGAAGCGATCTCATGCACACCTTTAGAGATGAGCAATA
>JBBQGD010000098.1:0-12774 GCA_038322655.1 Bacteroidales bacterium
GGTAACACACCTCCTTTTCCGGATGTTGAAGCATCATCGGAAAATAGTTTGGCAACCTCACTAAAATCGCGGCCCGATTGTAGTAATTTATATGCCAGGTTTGCTGAATCAGCGACTTTGAGAGAATCATCAAGCGTAGCATTTGCAGGATAAACCAGCATAATATGAGCCAGTTGTATTTTACCCATGGCTGGCATTTTACCAGTAACTTTTATGAGATGGTATCCAAAATCGGTACGCACTGGCATAGTCACTTCTCCAACTTTTGCATTGTATGCTGCTTCTTCGAAGGGATAAACCATATCGAAGGCGGTAAAAAATCCCAGGTCACCATGGTTGCCTCTTATCTTTCGTCCGTCAGCTAAACGGTCCTTAGCTGATGGATCTTCGGAACCGGCTACTGCAACCTTACCAAAATTTTCGCCTTTCAAAATCCGCTTGCGCAGTTGTATAATTTTATTCCAGGCTGCCAGAGTGTCGGCAGCCGAGGCAAGCCGTTCAACCCGGATCAGTATATGACTGGCCCGAATATCATATTTCATATGCTCATAGGCTTCCTGTATCATTTTCTCACTTGCCTGATTGTCGGAGAGATATGGCTGCGCCAATTGCTTGCGGTAACCAGCCAATTCATCACAGAATGATTTTATCGTATCCATTCCCAATGCCTCGGCTTCGGTTACTTTTAACCTAAAATTTATAAATAAGTCCAGGTATTCTTCTAAAGCTTTATTATCGGCTTTTTCACTTTTAATATTATTTTTTTCGTAAACCTTAATAAACTCATTTTTGGTAATTTTTTCGTTAGCTACCTGAAGCAAAACAGGATCAGCACTTTGGCTGAAAACTGACAATGAGAAAATACTCAAGAGTAATGTCAGGGAAGCATTAACAAGTATCCGTTTCATATTTGATTCAAAATTATTGTTTGACGTCTGAATATTGCATTCAGGTTTTAAGGATTGGAAGTTTTAAATACTATTGATTGACTATCTGCTATAATTAGGAGCTTCCCTGGTAATGGTAATGTCGTGCGGATGACTTTCAACCACTCCTGATGAAGTAATTTTTATAAATTTCGCATTCTGAAGGTCGGCAATATTAGCTGAACCTGTGTAACCCATTCCTGCGCGCAAACCACCTATCATTTGATGAATTACTTCGGAAAGCGTACCTTTGAACGGCACCCTGCCAACTATTCCCTCGGGAACCAGTTTCTGTATATCATCTTCGGCATCCTGGAAATATCGGTCTTTTGAACCTTTCTGCATGGCTTCGATGGAGCCCATTCCCCGATACGATTTAAATTTACGCCCTTCATATATAATCGTTTCGCCGGGAGACTCTTCAACACCGGCAAACAATGAACCTGCCATAATGCTGTGTGCCCCGGCAGCAATTGCTTTCACTATATCGCCGGTATACCGGATACCACCATCAGCAATTACAGGAATTCCGGTGCCTTTTAATTCTTTAGCCACGACATAAATCGCCGAAAGTTGAGGTATACCAATACCTGCAATAACTCGGGTAGTACATATGGAACCAGGGCCAATTCCCACTTTAACGGCATCGGCTCCGGCTTCAACCAGTGCCCGTGCAGCCTCTGCAGTAGCAATATTACCCACAACAACCTGAAGATCAGGAAATTGTTTTTTAACTAGACGTGTTGTTTCAATAACACCTTTTGAATGACCGTGTGCCGTATCAATTACAATAGCATCCACACCATTTTTAACCAGTTCAGTAATACGCTCCAAAACATCAGTTGTTACCCCAACGCCTGCAGCAACGCGCAAACGCCCCAGTTCATCTTTACAAGCATTCGGACGAGCTTTTATTTTACTGATATCTTTGTATGTGATGAGGCCAACGAGCTTATAATTCTCGTCAACAACAGGTAATTTTTCGATTTTAAATTCCTGAAGAATATCAGAAGCCTGATCCAGATTAGTTTTTGTACTAGTTGTAATCAGGTTTTCACGCGTCATAACTTCAACTACAGGCTTGAGCGGATTGCGTTCAAAACGAAGATCCCGGTTAGTTATAATACCAACCAATTTCCCTTCTGAACTAACAACAGGAATCCCTCCGATTTTATTTTCACGCATGATGGTCAAAGCATCTTCAACCAAAGCATCTTCATTCAGTGTAATCGGATCAGTAATCATGCCACTTTCCGAACGCTTAACACGACGAACTTCGGCAGCCTGATCCTGGATGCTCATGTTTTTGTGAAGTACACCAATTCCGCCTTCCTGGGCAATAGCAATAGCTAATGTGGAGTCGGTAACTGTATCCATTGCAGCTGATACAATAGGTATATTGATCCTTATCTTCTTTGTAAACCACGATGAAGTTTCCACGTCGCGTGGAAGTACTTCGGAATATGCAGGAATAAGCAAGACATCATCGTAAGTCAGGCCTTCGCCTGCAAATTTTTCACTATCAATGAACATAGTCTTTTTTTTGAATTTGCAAATTTACTAATTTAAACGGAAGTCCTTGTTAAAATATCTTAAGGTTTTCGCGTTTGGCAAATAGTTGAAAATCAATAAAATTAAAACAAATTGTCCTTGTTTAAATACCAATAAAAAGATTAAATACCAGGATAAACAGTTCGAACTAATTTTTCAAAAAACAATAAATATATTGATGTGCAATACTTTAAGTTAAAATTTCATTCATAGATATGCTAAGAATCCACTAAAATAGAATTGCCGAAAATAACATTTAAATGATTATATGATCCGTAAACGTATCTACCGGATAAGTGTAACAGTTCCTCTTTTTGTGTATTCTTTACCGAATACTGACGAATATGTAAGTATATATGAATACATTCCGGCTGGAGCCAACTGCCCGTTTACCATTCCATTCCAGCCATTTACCATATCAGTTGTTTCGAATATTTGCTGCCCCCACCTGTTGAAAATAATCATTTTAAAACTCTGCTCATCAACGAATAAAGGCGTAGGCACCGGTCTGAAAAATCTGTTAGCGCCATCCGGGTAAAATGCATTAGGCATAAATAAAACAGGATCTCTTATAACACAGCAGGTATTTGAAGTTGATGTTGCTCTTTGGAATACAGAATTCCCGGCATTTTCATTGGCAACCACCCAATAACAGGGCAATTTTGACTGATCAAAGCCTGAATGCAGATCCGAGTATGAAACAGTCGCCTGATCGACAATGTTTAATAATACAATCGATGCAGATTGTCCATCCAATATCCGGTGAATTTCGTACCCTTCAACACCTTGCAACCAGGTTTCATAGCTGTTCCAGTTAAGGTTATTTTGTGAAGGCATATTACCACACTGAATATATATAGATCGGGAAACGTTCACAGATGTTTTTTTATTACCGCAAGTATCAATGGCAATAACGCGGTATGAGTAACTCTGCGAGTGAACATTTACGGTTGTATCATTAAAATAATATTGGTAGTTAGGCCCTGAAACTGTTAATGATTCAATAGCATGAAAAGTTGTTCCGTTATTTTCAGATCGCTCTAGTATAAGCTGAACCACCGAACTTCCCGGCGTAAAATAACATCCGACCTCAATGTAACTGTCATTTTTAACGGTTACCTGGGTAACATAAACTGTATCCGGCTGAATAGCACCATTATACTGCTGAAAGAACTGGCAGGAAGATGAAGTATAGACGCTATTGTCGCTGTATGCGGTAACTGAATAGCCATATGAAATGCCATTGACAAAGTTAAAATTATCAACATAGGTTGTAACCGTTGAAGTAACAGAACCAATTTCGACAGCCGGACCACCATCGCTCCGGTAAATCTTAAATCCGGTTATACCGCCAGGCATAGTATGGTTCGAATTCCACGATAATTTTGCTGATTTCTCACATAATTCAGGTTCGGCTATATCAAGTTTAATAGTTTGGACATAAATATCATCATAGAGTTGACTACTGCGATTCCCGCACATATCGTATGCTACTATAACATACTTGTAAGAATTTTCGCACGGATTAAGTGCAATTTGATCATTAAAACCGCTCGAATCAGCAGATACAATACCAATATCCGGCCAACTTAAAGTAATAGGGTCAAACCGCTGAATATGATATTCGAAAATAGAGTCAGTTGCCATTTTATCCCAGGTTACCCTGGGCAGAAATAAATTATTGGCTGTGTATACCAGATCAACATTAAGATTTTTAACATCGGCAGGCGAATTTTGATCGAATAAAGAAGCACTTTGTTGCGTAGATGTTACATTATCAACGGCAGACACAAAACGTATCCGGTAAGTGATACGAGTTAAGGCGCAATAAGGATAAGAAATAGTATCATTGTATACCAAAATAGTATCGTAAGGAAGCTGATGCAGTACTACCCATCCTAAAGGATCCAGCCTTTCAACATTATAAGTTCCCGGAATTGTATAATCTGTTGTTGTCCAGGTTAAATGTGCAATTGTAGCCCCAAAAGGTGTTAATGTAAGTTCAATATTAGGCGTTGCATTTTTGATATCCGGAAAAGTATGATTTACATTCCCCTGCTGGCCAATAGTTGATGTTGGTTTACAAAAATAATCAGATTCAGAGTTCACAACACATAAAGCAGTCCAGGCAACCGCATCAGCATATAATACAGCAAACTGAAGCAGAATAAGGATGACACGAAGTATTTTGACGCCTGAGTTCATGAGTATTTGTTTCGTGTGTTAATTTGTACAAAAATAGTGATTAAAAGCGTTCAGGACCAACAACCAATGTAAACAAATTTTCCGGATTCAGATATCTGATAGCCAGATCCTGGAGTTGATGTGCCTTGATATGCTGAACGGTATCAATCAATTTCTCAAAGTGAGATATCTCAAGTCCATCCTCAATAAGTTCCCTATACAGGTCGGCCTGTGCGAAAGGGCCATCGACAGCCCTGAGCATTTCACCTGTTAAATAACTACGCACCAGTGAAAGTTCACTTTCGCCAACAGGCTCATTGCATAAACGATTAAGCTCAAATCTGATTTCGGACAGCGCTTCTTTTGTAACGCCGGCACCTACTTCGCCCGATATAACAAAGTATCCACCTTTACGCAAAGGAACCACTGATGAGCCTATTCCATATGTGTATCCTTTATCTTCCCTCAGGTTATTCATGAGGCGTGAACCAAAATATCCTCCGAGGATTGCATTCAGCACTTTCATCCCGGCAAAATCAGGATGGTTCCGGCTGAACATCATACCACCCATACGGATGGCTGACTGCATGGCTCCTTCCTTTAAATAAAAATGAGTCTTTTCATCTGACCCCGATGGCAGAATGTCTTTATGATTGCTGCTTTTTCCACTCCAGTCATCGCCGCCAAAATATGCTTCAAGCTCATTCATCAGTCCGGATTTGATGCGTCCGGCCACAATAATGGTACAATCGTCAGAATGATACTGTGATTTATGAAATTCAACCAGGTCGGGAGTTTTTACCTTGCCGATGTCATTGGGCTCAAGAAACTTTCCATAAGGATGCTCATAACCGAACAGAATAGAGTTGAAATGTGTACGGGCCAGAAAATTTACCTTTTGCCGGTTCACTTCGAGTATTTGCAATTGTTTACCGGCAAGAACGGAATATTCACTTTCAGGGAAAACCGGATTTTTAACGATTTCGCTGAGTAAAGGTAATGTGTTATTTAAATGCTTATTGAGCGAATATAATGTAACATATGCATTGTCGCGTTCAGTGGCATTTTCGAAATGAGCACCAAAATAATCGAGAGATTCCGACAGTTTCTGAGCTGAAAAATCCCTGGTTCCTTCGCGCAGCATTAAATTGGTAGCCATTGCTGTAAAAGGCTTTTTCTGAAACCAACTCCCGGCAGCAAACATCATTTCGACAGAAATCACATCTTGAGTACCTGTATTGAACTCATACACTTTTATCCCGTTACTCAGCTGATAAATCTCAGGCTTTGGGAAATTGATACGGCCAATTGGCTGTAAAGCAGGCTGAATTTTTCTATTAACAAGTGTGGTCATTATTTTTAATGGTAGTTTAAATTTAAAGGACTGATAGAGTGTTGACAGAACAAGATCGATAAAATTATCTGTTTCTGATTTTATGATTATGGTGTCCCTAATTTTTTGCTAAATAATAGAGTGTTGAACAATTTTCAGTTCTGAATATCTTTTTTGCTTCTGCAGATATGTCCTCGGCCGTTACATTAGCATATTTCTCAACCAGGAAATTTACCTGGCTGGCATCGCCAAGTAATTCGTAATATGCCAGGTTCATAGCTTTATCCAGTACACGCATCTCACTGAATACCATCATTGCTTCCACCCTATTTTTGACTTTCTGCAATTCGGTCACTGAAATTGCGTGAGTACAAATTTCATCAATTTCATGCTGTAAGGCTGATTCGGCCTCTTCCATAGAAACACTTTTCATGAGCTTGCCGGTAATTACAAACAGTCCAGCTTCGACATCACCTGAAATAAAGGCGCTGATATCGCTGAAAAGGTGCTGATTTTTAACCAATTTCTGAATCAACCTTCCTGAATGACCTGCTGAAAGAATATCCGAAATCAGGTCGGTTGCAAAAAATCCTTCATCGGCACGGCTGCACATGTGCCATGCTTTATAAATTGCATCGTAAGGAACATCACATTTTACAGTAAGGGAACGGGCTTCTGCCTGTTCAGGTTCAACCGGAAGATTCCTATGATTCTCACTACCCTTGTCAATAGATCCGAACCATTTTTCGGAAAGCTCTTTTATATTCTCTGTATCAACATTACCTGCTATAACCATTATGGCATTGCATGGGTTATAAAACCGTTCATAAAAATCACGGACATCGTCCATACCGGCATTTTCAATATGCGATGGTTCAATTCCAATAGGTGCCCATCGGTAAGGATGAACCTTATATGCCAGCGGGCGCAATAAAAGCCATGCATCACCATAAGGTTGGTTCAGATAATTTTGCCTGAATTCTTCGACAACCACATTACGCTGCACATCAAAACTCTTAGTTGAAAATGCCAGGTTCAGCATCCGGTCCGATTCGAGCCAGAAAGCAGTTTCAAGGTTATGCCCCGGCACGGTAAGGTAATAATTGGTAAAATCGTTGTTTGTAAATGCATTATTTTCGCCTCCTACCCTCTCGAGCGGTTCATCAAAACGCGGGATATTCACTGAACCGCCAAACATAAGGTGTTCAAATAAATGAGCAAACCCGGTACGACCGGCATGCTCATCACGCGAACCTACATTGTATAATATATTCATTGCCACAATAGGCGTGCTTGCATCGTGATGAACGATCACCCGCAGTCCATTGTCCAATATAAAACGATCAAATTCAGTCATAAAGCCATTTTGAATCAATCAGCAAATCATTTATCATGGTTTTCAGTCAGATTTTGATTAGCCGATTATTAAATAATTAACGTATTACACTACTTTTTGTTATAAATGGATATGCAAAGTTAGGATAAAACAAAAGAGCAACCATTTATGTAATGCTTTGTTTTCTTTGAAAGAAAATAAAATCATTTCTTCCTTAAACAATCATAATTTTCTCATTCCTTGTGCATATCATCATATTTTTTACCTTTGCAACGGCGTATAAGCTATAATAGCTAATTGATTTGTTCACAACACACTACAACAATAATTATGAAAAAAGACAAAATAATTTTTGACCTCATCGATGAGGAAAAAAACCGGCAGATGCACGGCATCGAACTTATTGCTTCCGAGAATTTTGTTAGCGACCAGGTATTGAAAGCAATGGGATCGGTACTAACCAACAAATATGCTGAAGGCTACCCCGGCCGCAGGTATTACGGTGGTTGCCAGATTGTAGATCAAACCGAACAAATCGCTATCGATCGTGCCAAAGCTCTTTTTGGTGCCGAATGGGCCAATGTCCAACCTCACTCAGGAGCACAAGCCAACATGGCAGTTCTGATGGCTATTTTGAAACCGGGTGACATATTTATGGGTCTCAACCTTTCACATGGCGGCCACCTGTCTCATGGTTCTCCGGTAAATTCATCAGGAATTCTGTACAATCCTGTTGCTTATAATGTTGAAGAAGAAACAGGCACCATTGATTATGATAAGATGGAGGCCACCGCACTTTCTCATAAGCCCAAGTTAATCATTGCAGGTGCTTCGGCTTACAGCCGCGACTGGGACTACAAACGGATGCGTAAGATTGCAGATAAAATCGGGGCATTGCTCATGGCTGATATTGCTCATCCGGCCGGACTCATTGCCCGCGGATTGCTGAATGATCCCGTTCCATATTGCCATATTATCACAACAACCACACATAAAACCCTTCGGGGCCCACGTGGTGGATTAATCTTAATCGGAAAGGATTTTGAAAATCCATGGGGTATAAAGACACCTAAAGGTGAAACAAAAATGATGTCGGCAATGATTGACAGTGCTGTATTCCCTGGTATCCAGGGTGGACCTCTGGAGCATGTAATCGCAAGCAAAGCTGTAGCTTTCGGCGAAGCCCTATCAGATGAGTTTATGGATTATGCAATACAGGTTCAGAAAAATGCACAGGTAATGTCGAAAGCATTTATGGACAAAGGATATAAAGTTATTTCAGGCGGTACTGACAACCACCTTATGCTTATCGACCTGCGCACCAAATACCCTGACATTACAGGTAAAATGGTTGAAAACTTACTCGTAAAGGCTGACATCACCTTAAATAAAAACATGGTTCCTTTCGATAGCCGTACTCCTTTCACAACTTCTGGTATCCGCGTTGGAACCCCAGCTATCACCACCCGTGGACTAAAAGAACAGCACATGTCGGTTATTGTCGATATGATTGATGAAGTGATTGCCAACCACGAAAATGAAGAGGTGATCACTAAAGTTCGTTTGCAGGTAAATGAAATGATGAGCGAATTTCCATTATTCGCGTATTAGAAAAGGTGCCAGGTGCCTTGTACCAAGTGCCTTTTACTGGTTGCCACTCTCTAATCTGTGGAACCAGGAACTCGGTACCTGGAACCAACAGAAATAATTCAATACTACTTTTTCAAAAGCGATATGCTAATTTTTTCGCGTATCGCTTTTGCGTTTTAAGATATTTTGTATGTTTACCAAAATTTAATTCCCCAACTATGAAGACTGTATATATTGTAAGACATGCTAAAGCCGTTCCGGCACATGGTGACATTCCTGATGCTGACCGATTGCTTACAGACACCGGCGTTGCACGTACGTGCATTATCGCTGAGTATATGAACGAAAGCAAACCGGTAATTGATCAGATTATTTCGAGCCCGGCAGAAAGAGCTTATGCTACAGCACTTATTATTGCTGATAAGCTTGGAATCCATGCCGACCACATTATTTCCAATGAAAAACTTTTCACTGGCGACGATAATGATGCGCTTGATCTGATTGAGGAACTTGACGATTCAATAAACAGTGTGATGATAGTGGGTCATAATCCGGTTATTACCATGGTTGCAAATCAATTTGCAAATCCAAAACTCGAATCACTGCCTACAACAGGTGTTGTTTCGGTGCATCTGGATACGGATAAATGGGTTGATCTCAAAAAAGCGAAAATCATCCAGAACTTCACTGTTTGGCCCGGGATGTTGTAAAAAACATTCAAAACAATATTCAGAAAACCAATGTTCTACGTTGGCTAACATATTGTTTCACATGTCAAATGACGTGATTGGTATAACTGTATATAAACCGGTAATTATCTTTCTGATCCCTTCTTTCCGAAGGGATCATTTTTTATAACCCAATTTTTTGTAGTAAAAAGCGATGCCATTTCCCCATATTTAATAAACAATCACTTTTCAGATAAATCTCATCGCATCTAATAACAGATCTTACCAATGCATGCTTTTATATACACGCTGAAGCTATTTATATAAACTTAACATCTGGCTATTTCTAATTTCTTACCTTTGACAAATAGAATATTCTATTAAAATCAACCTTTTTTCAATTTATAAAAAACGTAAAAAATTTCTATTCTGCAATCAACGAATTGAGCATTTGAACTGTACTGTGGAAAAAATTTTAATCCGGAAAACCCAACTGCAATTACCATGGCCAGAAATAAAAATAATATAATAAACCGTGAAATCAGTTGGCTGCATTTTAATGAAAGGGTATTGCAGGAAGCGGCAGATCCAGCCACTCCATTAATCAGCCGGTTGAAATTCCTGGGAATATATTCCAACAACCTTGATGAATTTTTCCGCGTTCGCGTTGCTACGGTAAACCGTATGATTAGTATGGAGAAAAATATCTTTAATGACAAGTACTTAAATCCCCGCAAAACATTACGCGACATAAATCGCATTACAAAGGAACAGCAAAAGGAATTTCAACGCATCTACAACTCTATTATCCATGAACTTGCGCATAATAATATTTCTGTTATTAATGACAATGAGTTAACAATTGAACAAGGTAAATTTGTTAATCAGTATTTCAGGAATCATGTGCGACCACGACTTTTCCCCATTATTTTAAACAACCTGAAAGCTACATCCTTGCATGATCATTCTTTATACCTGGCTGTAGTTTTACAGGTGAAAGAAAAACCAGCGGAGGAAAAATACGCACTTGTTGAGGTTCCGGTAAACACACTTTCGAGGTTTCTCATTCTGCCGCCTGAAGATGACAGAAAGTTTATAATTCTTCTCGATGATGTAATCCGTCATTGCTTGAGTGATATTTTTTCAGTATTCGGATTCAATTCCTACAAAGCATATGCTATCAAATTTACCCGCGATGCTGAGCTTGATATCGATAATGACGTTTCGAAAAGTTTTATTGAACTGATGACTGAAGGCCTGAAACAGAGGGAAGTTGCACCCCCTGTCAGGTTTGTATACGACCGCCATATGCCTGAAAGACTTTTAAAACAGCTTCTGGCCAAACTCAATATCAACCAAAGCGATACAGTTTCAGCAGGGGGGAGATATCACAATTTCAAGGATTTTGTGAGTTTCCCCAATATTGGCACTCCGGAAATGGAATTCGGTCCTATGCCCCCGCTCGAACACCAGGGATTACGGATTTCTAAAAGCATTTTGGCCGGCATTAAAGAAAAAGACTACCTGTTACACTATCCATATCAATCTTTTCAATACCTCATTGACTTGTTAAGGGAAGCATCTCTTGATCCACAGGTAAGAGCAATAAAAATGACTCTTTACCGCGTTGCCAGAGGCTCCAATGTCGTAAATGCCTTGATTAACGCAGCCCGAAACGGGAAAGAGGTTACCGTTTTTCTTGAAGTACAAGCCAGATTCGATGAAGAAGCCAATATCTATTGGGCTGAAAAAATGCAGGAAGAAGGGGTTAAGGTTATTCAATCAATTCCAGGTTATAAAGTTCACGCCAAACTGCTGCTTATCCGGCGCAGAGAAGGTACGCGAAATGTGTATTATGCCGGGGTGGGCACGGGAAACTTTAATGAAACAACAGCAAAGGTTTATACTGATGTTTCTATTTTTACTGCTGATAAAGCTATAGTTGCTGATGTAAACAGTGTTTTCCATCTGTTTGAATCCATTTATAATACCCCCCGCTTCTCGAAACTCATTGTAGCCCCTTTCCATATGCGTAACACATTTATAAAGCTGTTAAACAATGAAATACGCAATGCCAAAGCCGGAGTTGATGCATGGATGATCTTAAAGATCAATAACCTAACTGACCTTAAGATTGTAAAAAAACTTTATGAAGCCAGCACTGCGGGTGTAAAGATTAAATTAATTGTCCGGGGAATATGTGTGCTTCAACCTGGTGTATCCGGACTCAGTGAGAACATCGAAGCCATTACCATTGTCGGACGCTTCCTTGAGCATAGCCGGATTATGGTATTTGCCAATGCAGGAAAGGAATTGTATTATTTATCCTCGGCCGATTGGATGGAACGCAATTTTGATAACCGAATCGAGGTAGCCTGCCCCATATTCGACCGTGATCTGCAACGCGAATTAATGACTATGCTTCAGATACAATTGCGCGACAATACCAAAGCAAGGGTTATCACTCCAACTAAGTCAATCCAATATGTGAAAGGCAATCCTAACCTGAAGATCAATTCACAGATTGAGACTTATAAGTTTTTCAGGGATAAAATACTGTAAACTAATCTTTGGTGTATGAGTTACATTCAACGATAGCATAACAAGGCATAAATGCAATTTTTACAGGGGTTAAAGTAAATTTTCCCCCATTCGTAAATCGTAATTTGTCAATCGTAAATCTTTTAGTCGCTTAGCTTGGCGCTATTCACTATATACGGGCTTTCGCCTCGCCACGGAACAGTAGTATTTTTTTGACTATAATGCACAACAACATTTTTACCTTGAAGAGTATCAAGCTGAAGGGCTAAATCCTTATCAATAACTGAAAAAATAAACTTTTCAGAAGCAAGAGCTACATTTTTATTGCTCTGTACGCTGCTTAATACCATTTCACCTTCATAGGTTTTGAAGATAGTACCTTTCCTCGAAAACTTTTGTAACATACCAGCTCTGTATCCATCGCTGAAAGTGAAAAAGAAATTCCAGTATATATAAACCCCAACTATCACTATAAAGGTTGTCAGCAAGATATAAAGATATTTCCTGACCTTCTTTTTTAGCTTACTCATTGGCTTTTGAGCCTGAGCTGCATTGCTGTTTGTTGTAATACTATCAGCCATACTATTTCTTTTTTACAAAGATATCAATAAAATGCAAAATAGAAATAGCTCATTCGGGTTAATA
>JBBQGD010000099.1:0-12552 GCA_038322655.1 Bacteroidales bacterium
AAATAAAAGAGCCGCAGTTTTCTGCGGCTCTTTTTGCATACAAGCATTGACAATTGACTAGTAATTCTCCTGTTTTTCTTCAAAATATGCTTTTGGATGCTGACATGCCGGGCAGTTTTCGGGAGGATTTTTCCCTTCGTGGATATACCCGCAGTTACGGCATTCCCATTTTGTGGATTCTTCGCGTTTAAATACTTCATTCTTTTCGAGACGTGCAAGCAGGCGGAGGTAGCGTTTTTCATGTTCTGCTTCCACTTTGGTAATCATTTTAAATGCTGTAGCTATTTGAGGGAAACCTTCTTCTTTGGCAATCTCCGAAAATTCGGGATATAACAAAGTCCACTCTTCGTTTTCACCGACAGCGGCAGCTTTCAGATTTTCAGCAGTGGTTCCTATAATGCCGGCAGGGTATGTAGCTGTAATTTCAACTTCGCCGCCTTCAAGGAATTTAAAATAGCGTTTGGAATGCTGTTGTTCCTGCCAGGCAGTCTTTTCAAATATGGCAGCTATTTGTTCAAGGCCTTCATTTTTAGCTTGTTTAGCAAAAAACAAGTAACGGTTCATCGCCTGTGATTCGCCGGCAAATGCTTTCAGCAAATTCTTTTCTGTACGGGTGCCTTTGATGCTTTTTTCCATAGTATATAGTTTTAAATGTATAAGTTATAAAGTTATAAGCTTACAGAAGCGGAGACTGTAAAGATAAGATATTGTTAATGGAATCACAATATAAAATTGACTAATCTGAAAGATAATCTGAACACTAACTGAAGCCTTTTCTGCCTGGTAAGTCTATACTACTAATCTATAATACACAGTCACCCATCTCCTTTTTTTAGGAGAGGGACCGGTGGCGAGCTCTTTAAAAAGAAATCTTCATTACCTTTGCGGCAAATTAAAACCGCCGGCAATTCTAATTGTCGGCTATGGTCATTTAATAATTTAAATGAGTTCAAACGATAAATCAGCATTGATACTTTCCGGTGAGGAACCTGTAACAGAGGTGTTTTCAGCATCACAGCTTGTTAGTACCTTTTCTAAAGATTCCAGGATATTAGAAGCGGTAGCTTTACTAAAAAGCCCGGAAAAACAAAGGATTCTCCTCAAAGGATTAGTTGGCTCATCAGTATCAGTAGCAGTTGCTACCATACACAAAGCTGTTTCTGAAATTCAATTGGTTATACTTAACGATAAGGAGAGTGCTGTGTACTTTTGCAACGATCTCGAAAACCTGTTGGGTGATACTGATGAGAATTTCCACCGCCGTCATGTTTTGTTTTATCCTACTTCTTACAAAAAACCTTACGAACCTGAGAAAACCGACAACTCCAATGTGCTGATGCGCACCGAAGTGCTCAAACGAATCACCACACGAGGAAAAGATACAATTATTGTTACGTATCCCGAAGCATTAACTGAGAAAGTTGTCAACCGGAAATATCTTGAAAAATCAACATTTAAAATAAAACGAGGCGAAACTATTGATCTCGATTTTGTTTATGACTTGCTTGATGAATATGGATTCGTTCGCACTGATTACGTTGTTGAGCCGGGTCAGTTTGCGTTACGTGGAGGTATTATTGATGTTTTTTCATTCACCAATGATAACCCGTTCCGTATTGAATTTGTAGGCGAAGAAGTGGGATCGTTACGAACATTTGATCCTGTTACCCAGCGTTCCATTGATAAACTCGATCATATTACTATCGTTCCCAATGTTCAGGATCGCGCGTTAGTCGAAACACGTGAAACTTTTCTTGACTTTATCCCCCGTTACACCATTCTCTGGCTCAATGATATGGGCTTTGCAGCCGACCGGATTGAGACTGAATTTGAAAAGGCACATAACGCCTTTGATTCTCTTACAGGCCCTGTTGAACACCTTGAACCTGCTGAATTATTTTCTGACAGGGAAACCTTTTTACGACAGATAACCGGATTCAATATCATTGAGTTTGGCAAACATACTTTCTTTGAACATTCGTACTCAGTTGATTTCCAGGTTACCCCACAACCATCGTTCAATAAAAATTTCGATTTGTTTGTGGCTGAGATACAACGTAATACTTTATCTGGTATCCGAAACGTGCTTCTGGCCGACAGCCCCAAACAGGTGGAACGTATTTACACCATCCTCGACGACATGGTTAAAAACCACCCGGATGCCGAAGTACTCGAATTTGTGTGTATAAATCTTTCTTTACACGAAGGATTTGTGAGTAAAGAACTTGGGATTGCATGCTATACTGACCATCAGCTTTTCGATCGATACCATAAATACAGGCTTAAAGATAGTTTCAGTGGCAAGCAGGCGCTTACGCTGAAGGAAATGTACGACCTTAAACCCGGTGATTATGTAACTCATATCGATCATGGGGTAGGGCGCTTTGATGGGCTCGAAAAAATCAATAATAACGGTAAATGGCAGGAAGCTATACGTATTATTTATCAGAACGACGATTTATTGTACATCAGCATTCATGCGCTTCACCGGATTTCGAAATATTCGGGCAAAGAAGGCCATGTTCCATCCATGGACAGGCTGGGATCAAATGCATGGAACAAACTGAAAGCAAAAACTAAAGCCAGGGTTAAAGATATAGCCCGCGACCTGATAAAACTATATGCCGAGCGCCGCGCCGCCAAAGGATTTGCATTCACACCAGATACCTATTTACAACACGAGCTCGAAGCTTCCTTTATTTATGAAGATACTCCCGACCAGGTAAAATCAACACTAGATGTAAAGCGTGATATGGAAGCCGATCATCCTATGGACCGCCTTATTTGCGGCGATGTGGGATTTGGCAAAACCGAAATTGCCATCAGGGCTGCATTTAAAGCTGTTGCTGACAGCAAACAGGTAGCAGTGCTGGTTCCTACTACGGTTTTGGCTGTTCAGCATTTTAAAACCTTTTCCGATAGGTTGAAAGACCTGCCTTGCCGCGTGGATTATATTAACCGTTTTAAAAGTACCCAGCAACAAAACCAGACTCTCAAAGAACTGGAAGAGGGCAAAACGGATATTCTTATTGGCACACACCGTTTACTCAGCGCCGATGTTAAGTTCAAAGATCTGGGTCTGATGATCATTGATGAAGAACAAAAATTCGGTGTGTCAGCCAAAGAAAAACTCAAAAAGCTTCGTGTAAATGTAGATACTCTTATTCTGACAGCAACCCCCATTCCACGCACATTGCAATTTTCGATGATGGGCGCCCGCGACATGAGCATTATTAATACTGCTCCGCCTAACCGGTACCCGGTTCAGACTGAAGTTCATGTATTTAATGAAGAAATTTTGCGCGATGCCATCAGTTACGAATTAGCCCGTGGCGGACAGGTATTTTTTGTCAACAACAGGATACAAAACCTGATGGATCTGGCCGGTATTATAAAGCGTCTGGTGCCTGATGCAAGGGTGGGAGTGGGCCATGGCCAGATGGAAGGCCATCAACTGGAAAAAGTCATGCTTGGTTTTGTTGAAGGAGATTTTGACGTACTCGTTAGTACTACCATTGTTGAATCAGGGTTGGATATTCCCAATGCAAATACCATTATCATAAATGATGCGCATCATTATGGTTTAAGTGATCTGCACCAGTTGCGGGGGCGTGTTGGCAGGTCGAACCGTAAGGCTTTCTGTTACCTGCTGGCTCCGCCTTTATCTGTTTTGAGTGATGAAGCAAGGAAAAGGCTTAAAGCTATTGAGGAGTTTGCTGAAATCGGAAGCGGGTTCAATATCGCCATGCGCGACCTTGATATACGTGGTGCCGGAAATATACTGGGTGCTGAGCAAAGTGGATTTATTACGGAAATTGGTTTCGAAATGTATCAAAAAATTCTCGACGAAGCTTTGCATGAGTTAAAAATTGCCGAATACTCCGAATTATATAAAGAGGAGTTTGATACCCAGTTTGTGCGTGAATGCCAGATAGAAACTGACCTCGAAATTCTGATTCCTGATAATTATATCAGCAATATCACCGAAAGGCTAAGTCTTTACAAGGAGCTTGATAACCTTGAAACCGAAGAAGCGCTTTTAGCTTTCCAGGAACAACTGATCGATCGTTTTGGACCGGTTCCGGCTGAAACACAGGAATTACTGAATGCAATCAGGCTTCGCAGGCTGGCAAAAGCTATTGGTATCGAAAAACTCATTTTGAAAAACCAGCTTATGACCGGCCATTTCCTCAGCAATGAAGCATCGCCTTATTATCAAAGTGAAATATTTACTGCTGTTCTTAAATATGTTCAATCACATACTCAATCAAGCAGGATGAAAGAAGGATCAGGAAAACTGACGATCACATTTCAGAATGTCAAATCGGTTTCGGATGCACTAAAGGTGCTGAGAGGAATGAATATTGAGGAAACTGTCTGATAGATATTGATTTAAATTTTCATCAGATTGTTGAAAAGAGGCAACGCGAAAAAATCTCATTTCAGATCTGATGGTGATCATTCTGATGCAAAAATCAATTAAATAGTATTAACGAACTGGTTTACATAAAATAGAACTCTATTTCCATCGTTTAAAATCACAAACATCAATTATGTTTAAGTATAAACTCATTCTGTTTTTATCAGTACTGCTTTTTTTGCTTCCGGGTTATGGAAATGCCCAGCAGCATTGGATGGTTTATTTCAAAGATAAGCAGCACAAGGATTATAATCCTTACACTTTTTTGGATTCAAAAGCTATTGAACGTCGCATCCAGACAGGGATCCCTGTTGATGATCCCTCGGACTGGCCTGTTACCCAAAGTTATGTGGATGAGGTATCAGTGATGGTTAATGAAGTAATTATAACAAGCCGATGGCTGAATGCATTAGCCGTTGATGCAGATGAAATACAGGTAAACAATCTCCGGCAACTCCCGTATGTGTTTGCTATTGAGTGGATTGAACCTTCGGAAATGCAAATGGCCGGTTATGAAGACTATGATACAACACTTAATGAAAATGAAGCAAAAGTGCTTGAAGGACAAATAGAAACCCTCGGTGCTGATGCCTGGCGAAAAGCCGGCATTGATGGCAAAGGGCTTAGAATAGCCATCTTTGATGTCGGTTTTTATCATGCTGATAAAGTTCCGG
Source organism: Bacteroidales bacterium (assembly GCA_038322655.1). Classification (GTDB taxonomy): domain Bacteria; phylum Bacteroidota; class Bacteroidia; order Bacteroidales; family UBA4417; genus UBA4417. The sequence continues at coordinate 5,095 of JBBQGD010000099.1, forward strand.
CGTTCGATAACATCCGTAATGAAAACCGCTTGATCGCGACCCGTGATTTCACCAACCGGAAAAACAGCGACTATGTTTACTATGGTAATGGCCATGGAACGGAAGTTTGGTCGTGTATTGCAGGAAAAATCGGAGATATTCAAATTGGTTTGGCTACAGGCGCTGAGTTTTTGCTTGCCAAGACAGAGAAGAATTCCGAGAAATATAAAGAGGAACTTAACTGGTTGGCTGCAGCGGAATGGGCTGATAAGAATGGTGCTGATATTATTAACAGTTCACTTGGTTATACAGGCAAACGGTATTTTAACTGGCAAATGGATGGCAAAACCTCCTTTGTTACACGTGCTGCCAATATTGCTGCCCGAAAAGGAATTCTTGTTGTAAATGCTGCCGGAAACGACGGAACAGTTTCGTGGCATTACATTGGCGCCCCAGCTGATGCCGACAGTGTACTATCGGTAGGTGGCATTGACCCGGCAACCGGGTATCATTCTTCGTTTAGTTCCTATGGCCCGACTACTGATAAACGAATGAAACCGAATGTTTCTGCATATGGATATGTGGTTGCGGCTGCACCCGGAGGATTAACTTCCACCCAGGGAACTTCGTTTGCCTCCCCTTTGATAGCCGGGTTTGCTGCATGTGCATGGCAAACTAACCGGACTCTGACCAATATGCAACTGTTTAAAGAGATTGAAAAATCCGGGAGCCTCTATCCTTATTTCGATTATGCCCATGGTTATGGTATTCCGCAGGTAGGTTATTTTCTTAAAACGGATACAGCTTTTGTAAAACCCACTTTCAGGGTTGTTGAAAAAGGTGACAGTATCAGCATTATCGTGAATAAATTCCCGGTTGAGAAAACGTTAACTCTTCAGAATTCAGATCCCAATTCTGATAATGGAATTAATATTGAGTCCGAAAGCAACCAGGAATACCTGTATTACAATATCATGAATAAATCCGGCGTTCTTGACAGCTATTACGTTTTGGATGTAATACAGCCAGAAGTTCTCACTGTTTTAAAAAGTGATTTTCCGCATGGTGAAATCTTGAATGTGCATTATGCAGGATATAGTATTTCAATAAATCTATAAAGATTTCAAAACATGAAGTTCATATTGTCAATTTTATTGCTGGTGGTTTCAACCAGTGTATTTTCGCAGGATATTTTGCTGAAGCAAAATGTAATTGGGGATTCAGTAAGGCCCACCTATGGCCCGAATCTGAAGAATTACTTCCATACTTATATTGGTGTCGGGTTTCCGGTCTACACAAATGAACATGTTAATTACACAAAATTTGGTTCTTCTGCAGCCTTTGATTTTGGGTTAAGATACAAAAGAAGGATAACAAATTTTTTGGCCATTGGTCTCGATGCAGGTATAAGCCCTGCAGCATATAAAATAAAGCAAAGTGATGGAAAAACAGTTCCTGATACAATTTTGAATGACAGGGAAAAGTTACAGATTACCTCGATTTTGAGTTCTGCATATATGCGCATAAATATAGGTCGGCGTGGGAATTTTATAGGCAATTACTTCGATCTGGGAGCTTATGGTGGATGGAATGCTATAAAAAAGCACAAGACCTACAATGATAATGCTGAAGGCGAAAAGGTCAAGGCTGTAACAAGTGGCTTGAAATATATAAATAATTTCTCATACGGGGCTATAGCCAGGATCGGTGTAAGCCGTTTAGCGCTAACAGCGAGTTACAGGTTAAGTGATATTTTTATTTCATCCAATGCCATGCCTGAATTGCCACGGTTGATTGTGGGGCTTGAAATGGGCTTGTTCAAGTAGCTGCTATTGATTCTGATATGAAGTAAAATAAAAAAGAAGCTACCCTATTCAGGTAACTTCTTTCTCGAAATTGGTTAGTTGGTTTTATCGAAAGATTATATGAGGTAATTATTCAAAAAGAACTTTCTGGTTCAACACTTTCTCTGCAGTTTTTATACGAAGCAAATACATTCCTTTATACGAGCGAGGGAAATTGTATTTCAGGATGTTATTGCCATTCGATAGTGTTATTGATCTTTCAAATACCAATTTGCCTGTAATATCAAAAAGCTGAATCGTTCCTTTATCCGCCGAAAGGAGATTGCAGAAAACGGTAACACTCCCGTTTTGTGAAGGATTCGGGTAAACAACCAGCTGTGATTTATTGGAAACTTTGCTGAAATCGGTTAAACCTGTCAATATGCCATTGTTATCAACAAAGAGCTTAGCGAAATTCTGGTAATAAATATTGGCGATAGTAGCATCGTGAATAACAAGCGTATTCTCGTCGTTATCAACATCAGCGGAAGCGCTCCAGTTATGTGAGCCCGTCCATACCTGCGGATCCGAATCCGGCGCACCTTGATCAATAATCATATATTTATTATGCATTATGCCGGATTTGGTATAATATACATAATGAGTCGAACCAAGGGCAGCCAGAAGAGTAGTATTTACAGTGCCATCATTAGTGCCATCATCATCGGTTAGCATATTTACAATATTACCTGCTGTCTTGCTGGTGGCAATAGCATTGGCTATTTCAATCCGTGTAAGCAACATAGTGGCAATATTTAAATCGTGATTTGTTGTGTTGATATGCTGAACGATTTGGGTATTAACCCCATCCGTTGGGCTGAAGTAACATTCTACTCTTTTGCCATTGATAATAAATTCATGTGGTGTATTGTTCTTTTTTGTTGATCCGAATCGGGCATTTGTTGCATTTGGCGTGGTTCCTGTTGAACCCCACATTTCCTCAAATTCGATTTTATATGTACGTGCAAGACTCTGATCTTGTATTATGATTACATTATTGGCATCAGTGTTGATTTGTCCTGATGTTAAATTAGTTGAACCTGTCCAAACCAACGGGTCATTCGGGTCAGATGATTCGGTATCGAAAAGGAAAAATTTGTTATGCATAATACCGTTGCGGGGAGGACTGTCAGGCCCGATAAGAATATGTACGGCTGTGCTGATAAGTTCGTTTAGACCAAGGTTAGCTGTAGTGCCACATCCGATTATACGGACAGTTACACCTCTGTTTGCAGCAGCTTTCAATGCAGTACTGATGTTGCTGATACCGGAGTTGTTGAAATTATATATGGCCAGGTCAATAGAATACTTGGCACGGTTAATATAATTTATTAATGTATCATCAACTGACTGGTTCAGAAAGATGGCGTCTACACCGGAGGAATAGGAATTATCAACAGGCGTATTAAAATAAGCCTTTATATCCCCGCTTGAGTTGGAAATGGTAGCAAAAGGGGTGATTCCTGAAAAGGCAGTGTCGGTGCCGTTTACTGAAAATGCCCGTGCCCACACAATCTGCCCGGCTGTGAGATCAGTAAGTGCAATGCTGTGGCTTGTGACTCCGTCAGTACCGGTTGCCAGGTTCGATTTTACGGTTTCAGCTGAAAATCCGTAATACATCTCGGTAGTGCCTGTAATATTGGTCTCCCAGTCGAAATCAAGTTCTGATTTTGTAAAATTTGTATTATTCAGAGCACCCAATAAATAAATATTACTGGTCTTCTGAATATCGGCGATGGTGCGCGGAAGTATTTGGTAACCTGGAGGCGGGCTGTTATAGGTATTATAATATTGTGAAGAAATAGCTGTAACCTCTACTACACCAAAAGGAATAGGTTGTCCGATAATATCATTCTGACCGGTTTTAACGAAGATATTTACACTTTCGCCATTAGCATTAATCTTGTAGGTTTTATTCCCTGCAAAGGTACCTCCGGCATCAGTAAATGTTGCATTGAGAATTTGTACTAACCTGCCTTCATAGGTTTCGCCTATTTGAGCTGGTGTTACTACAATTGGTGCCGGTATTGGGTTCCCCGATGATTTTATGAAAACATTGGTTAATGGATCAATTTCGAGCAGGCCGCCATATGCTTTAAGTTTACCGGTAACCGTTATCGAATCGCCTATTTTAACATTTCCAAGCCATACAATCATTTTTGATGTGTCGTAAGCAGCAATACCGGCTGTATTATCCTGGAAATAACGGATAGGTCCCAGTTCAGCTCCATTGGTAACAATACCATTAACAGTTACAACTGTTCCGATAGCCTTATTACGTGCCTCGAGAATAGTGTTTTGTGCATTAGTTATGGTAGAAATTCCCAGGAGGACAAGTGCAAGAATTATAAATTTTTTCATTTAAATGATTTTTAAATTATTTGTGTTTTTAATATATCAATAAAGAGTGAGACCGGAAGTTTTTCTTATAATCAGCTACGTAATTCATTATTTTAATTCATAATCCCGGCAGTGGGATAGTCAGCTGAAAAAATCGGGTTACAAACGTACAAGTATTTTTTTAGTAATTCTATGAATATTTCATAAACATATGTTTTAATAGTTATTTAAAGCAAAATACGTATTGCAATAATATGATAATCAAAATGATATGATACATAAATGAATTTATTTTATCTGGGTATTCAACATTTTAAAAGTGACTTTTTTACTTTTAAATCCTGATTAGTGATTGAGATTCTTAACAGTTCTTAAAAAAAGCTGGCCGTATTTTATTTTTCTCTAATTTCGTCACACAAACAAAACTCTGTGTCTGATAGCTTGGTAATTATTCCCACTTATAACGAGAAGGAAAACATCGAAAAGATGATCCGAAAGGTTTTCTCGTTGACCAAAGATTTTCATCTGCTTATTGTAGAGGACAATTCGCCTGATGGTACAGGTGCCATTATTAAAAGCCTGATGCCTGCTTATGAAGGGCGCCTTTTCATACTGGAGCGCAAAGGAAAACTGGGGCTTGGAACAGCTTACATTGATGGATTCAGGTGGGCACTTTCAAAGGGCTATGAGTATATTTTTGAAATGGATTGCGATTTCTCACACAATCCCGACGATCTTATTCGACTGTATAACGCCTGCGCTATAGATGGCGCTGATTTGGCAATTGGATCCCGTTATATCAAAGGTGTAAATGTGGTTAACTGGCCTATGGGTCGGGTGTTGATGTCGTACGGAGCTTCCATGTATGTGCGTTTTATATTAGGTATGCCGGTTGCCGATACTACAGCAGGTTTTAAATGCTATACAGCAAAGGTTCTTCGTGCAATAAACCTTAAAGATGTAAAGTTTATGGGGTATGCTTTTCAGATTGAGATGAAGTATACTGCCTGGAAACTTGGATTTAAAATTTTCGAAGTACCTATAATATTTACCGACCGCACCGAAGGAACCTCAAAAATGAGTTCCAAAATATTCAAAGAAGCTTTCCTTGGTGTGATGAGTCTGAGATTTAAAAAGATTAAACCAGTAGTTGGTTAACTCCCGGATACTTTAACTATTCTTTTTTCTCAGTTGTGATCTGTTGAGACTAACATTCGTCTCTTCATTGAATGCATTATACTTAATTTAACTATGCCTTTTAAATACATATTCTTGTTAACGTAAAGGATTAAAGTATGTTGATTCAAACCTCTTCCAAACCGGAATAAATATACCTGACACATTTTCAGTGAATAATTCAGTATAGAATAGGCCTTGATGAATTATAAAACAATTACTTCAAAAGAAATATACCGGATCGTTATGCCATCTGGAGTTGCAGGTTTGCACCGAAATTAAAGTATAAGCCGGGTTGTGACAAAATAATTCCTTGTAGGTTTAAAGTATCATTAAAACGAAAAAGGAGGCCATTCGGCCTCCTTTTCCGTTTTAATTAAGTAGTAATATAAGGTGGTTAATTGACTTTACTATCAGAAATGTATTTAAAAGTTGGAGGATTTCCACCTGAAGCAGCAGCAGTGCATTGGAATACATATTCATGGTATTCACTTCCTGAAGTAACGCCATCCGGATAGTATAAATAAGTTGTAAGATGGTAAAATACATCAATACCGCTAACGGTAGGAACCGCATTAGGATATTTGAGCTGGGCTAATTTTTCCATGCCACCTTTTAGCCTTTCATGCAACAATGCAACTTTTTCCTCAGTAGTTTTTAAAGCATACAACTCAGCATCAATAGTTGCCGATTGAACTTGCGCACCTGTAAAATATGGATCACGGTAGCTTAGCCGGAAACTCGTATTTGAGTACCTGCTTCCAAATCCCCAATAAAACTCTTCATTTTTATAAAGTGGATTAGCAAATATGGCTATTTCAGGTGTTGCTAATACATAATCAACCATAAGCTGATAATCTGCAGTAACCATTGTCATTTTAATGGTTGGATCGAATACCCATCCTGAATTGGAATAAACAAACTGTTCTGTTTTTTGAATCTGGAATGTATTAGGTACCCATCTGCCGCTTGTTAAAGCGAATTGCATTGCACCGGCATAAGTTGCATTGCTTCCCGATTTGTAAACAGCATTTTTAATTGTGCCTTCCTGAGCAAACGGGAATTTCTGGCTCAGTAACTGTGGAATATAAAGTGGAGCATTTGTAGTAGAAACGTAACTTAATCCCATGGCGGTATAATCAGCAGGTTGAAGTGCAAAAAATGTGTTATCGGCAGGTAACCAGCTGCTTCCGTTGAATGTATAAGCAACATATTGTTTCATAGTGCTTGTAACAGATAAAGCCTCTTTTATTTCCGAAATTTTGATGTTATCAACTTCATATGTAGTTGTTCTTACCGGAACAGAACTGCCATCACCAGTATATTTAAATGCAATATGAACTTTCTTGCCGGCATAAGCTGTAAGACTAGCTATTCCTGCATTAGTAAATGTTGAGTAGCCGGATACAGGGATCTCGGGAAATGTAAAATTTGATGAGAGGTCAGTCCAGGTAGCACTGCCGATATTAGCTGCATTTCCGTCAAAATCTTCAGACACCCATACTGACAGGCAGTTTGCATTCCAATAGCCAATAACAAGATCGAATGTTAATTTTGGTGCAATAGCGGTTCCCAAATCAATTTCAGGGCTAATCATCCATACTTCATTTTTTTCAAGTGAACCATTGGATGTTGCTTGTGCATAATTATTACCGCTGTAAACTCTGCATTGCCAATCTCTTTTTCCAATAACATCCTTGCTTATCCAGCCATTTTCACCAATAATAGTATAAGGACTAACGGCACTGGCAGTATGGTTTGACCAATCTTCAGAAAAATACTTAACTTCTGTAGATTGAGAAGTGGCATCCTGATCTGAATAATTGTATTCGATAAACCTATATTGTCCGTTGGTTGCTGTTGGAAATTTCGCTGTCAGAACCTGAGGTAGTTTTGCTGAAGGTGAAACTGTTGGAGTAAATGAAGGAACATAAACTCCGCCGCCCCATGCTAATTGATAATCAGCATTTTGCAGAACATTTACCGTTGTAAGATCATTCAGGTATGATGGTTTATTTTGATCTAGATTGTAAGTGAGTTGACAACTCGAGTTTTTATCGAATGCATAAAACATAGTGTTTAAAATTGCCGGGGCATAATCAGCCGCTCCAAAAGTGGA
>JBBQGD010000100.1:0-12538 GCA_038322655.1 Bacteroidales bacterium
CAGTATTTTGCATATGGGGCGTATTAAGCTAGGAGCCAATGTTATAGGAGCTGCAAAAAAAGCAATTAACGATTCCGTGAAATATGCCAATGAGCGTAAACAATTCTGCGTATTGATTTCCACCTTCGGCGCCATAAAACATAAACTTGCCCAACAGGTAATTAAAACATTTGCTGCCGAATCAGCAACATACCGGGTAAGTAAGGATATTGATGATTTGATTTTAATCAATAAGAAATCAGGGATGGATCATGGTCGTGCTACTATTGAAGGTATCAGCCATTACGCTGTTGAAGCTGCTATTCTTAAAGTTTACGGTTCTGAAGTCCTGGATTTTGTAATTGATGAAGCTGTACAGATTCACGGCGGTATGGGATATTCATCCGAGATGGATGTTGAACGTGGTTATCGTGATTCACGCATAAACCGGATTTTTGAAGGAACCAACGAAATCAACAGGCTTATTATTGCAGATACAGCTATAAAACGAGCACAGAAAGGCGATTTCAACCTTTTCGGGCATGCTGAAAATCTTTACAAAAATCTCAGAAATATTACTTCCGGAAAAACAGATGATGAAAGTTATTATGCTGAAAAGCGTCGTTATCTGTCTAATTTTAAAAAAGTCACTTTAATTGCAATCCATGGATTAACCACCTTTTTCAATAATAAACTTGTGAAAGAACAGGAAGTAATGAATAACATTTCGGAGATGATCATGGAAATTTATATCGCTGAATCACTTTCTCTCCGGGTTGAGAAACTGGAAAGTATGAAGGATCAATCTGGTATTTTCCGCGATATTCTGGATGTGCATATTTACGATACCGCTGATATAATTCGTAAATCAGCACGGGATGCTGTAAATTCTTTTGCTCTTGCTGAAGAATCAGATATCCTGAACGAATCTATCGAAAAACTGACGTGGGTTGCAGCCATAAATGTAAAAGAAGCCAGAAGGCGGATTGCTGACAAATTAATTGAGGATAATGCGTATAAATTTTAGTTGGTAACGCCAGTAAAGCTATCACGGGTGATATTGTCTGAACGATCTGATTCTATTGAAATGACAATCAGTTTCTTTGGTTTGTTAATGCAGTCATAATAATACAAATCATGATATAGGATCAGATTTTTGTGATACTTTTGATAAAGTAAAATACAGTAAACGCAAATCACATTATTACCTGATAATCATCATTTTGAATTCAATTAGATTTAAAAATTTAACTTGTGCCGTTATTTAGTCATTTATTAATTCCATTTATAGTAGCTATTTTCCTGGCGATAACAATGGGGGGGAGCGGTACCGGCCCGGCATTTTCAGCTGCATATGGTGCTAACGTAATTAGTAAAAGCCTGATCCCGGGCTTATTTGGCATTATGGTTTTCCTGGGAGCAATTTTAGCAGGAAAACAAACGGCTTCGACAATCGGAAAGGATTTGATTAATCCTGATGTAATGACATTTTCGATTGTTTCAATCATTCTTTTTGCAGTTGCAATCTCATTACTGATAGCTAATTTATTCGGAATTCCACAGTCTACAAGTCAATCCACGGTACTTGCAGTTTGGGCTGCAGGTTTGTATTTCAATGAAGTAAATACGCATAAAATTTTTCTTGAAATTATTCCTGCCTGGTTTATTCTGCCTGTAATTTCATTTTTCCTGAGTTTTATCATTGGGAAATATATTTATCGCCCAATGCGAAGGAGAGGACTTACCATGTCGCGTTCAACCAATGTGAATCGGAAACTTTTTATAAATGCTTTGATTCTAATAATGTCGCTGTACGTTGCTTTTTCAATTGGGTCCAACAATGTAGCCAATGCTGCAGGACCAATAGCAACCATGACTGCCAACGAACTGCATATTACCGGTGACAGGAATTTCATACTGATTATGATATTATCGATACTAATGGTTGCACCAAGTTTTGCTATAGGAAGTTCGATATTCGGGAACAAAATACTAAACAATACCGGAAAGGAAATTGTGCTTTTCGGAAAATTTGAAGCAGGAATTATTGCATTTGTATCTGCCAGCCTACTCTTGCTTGCTTCTTTAACCAAAGGTATTCCAACCTCGCTTGTGCAACTAAATGTGGCAGCTATACTTGGAATTGGTGTTGCAAAACTAGGGACAAAAAATATTTTTAAAAAAACGGAGGTTAGAAAGTTCTTTGTAATGTGGCTTGTTGCACCCGCTGTTTCATTTTCGCTTTGTTTACTATTACTGTTTTTAGCTGATAAGTTTGGCTTTCTGTAATCAGGTTTGTGAAAACAATTATTCAAAAACTCCATTTCTCAATTTTTTTTCATGGATACACAAAGAATCATTCTTAGTACTATTGATTTTGTTAAAGCTTCATTAGCCGAAGCTGAAGGCGGGCATGATTGGTGGCATATTTACAGAGTTTGGAAAACAGCGAAACATATTGCTCAATATGAAGATGTTGATATTTTCATTGTTGAACTTGGGGCCCTGTTGCACGATATAGCAGATTCTAAATTTCATGATGGTAATGAGGAAATAGGGGCACAGAGAGCACGTGATTTCCTTTTCTCACTAAAAGTTAAAGAAGACATTATTATTCATATTGAAAATATAATTTACAATATTTCATTTAAAGGTGGTAAACATTCTCAGCAGTTTAAATCCCATGAACTGGATGTAATACAGGATGCTGACAGGCTTGATGCCCTCGGGGCGGTTGGAATAGCCAGGACTTTTAATTATGGTGGTTATAAGGGACGCGAAATTTATAATCCCGATATAAAACCTAACCTTAACCTGAGCAAAGAAGAATATAAAAAAAGCGATGTTCCGACATTGAATCATTTTTATGAAAAACTTCTTTTGTTGAAAGATAGGATGAATACTTCTACAGGAAGAAAAATGGCTGAGAACAGGCACGATTTTATGATTGCCTATCTTGATCAATTCTATAAGGAGTGGGACGGAGAAAGATAAAATTATGTGATACTTTTTATGCAGTAGCCTATCACTTTTGTGCCTTAATTTAACTGAAGTTTGAATTGGGTAACCGAAATACGGATTTATATGCCATAGTAACTGGACTTTTGTGCCTTTTGCGTTTCAGAAAAAAGAATTTGTAAAAAGACACTTTGTATGAAAAGAGGAAAAAATCATATAAAGTCTTCAAAACCTTAATGTACAATTAAATAAAAGTTTAGCCATAAAAAAAGACGCTCTAAAATAAAGCGCCTTCTTTAAAACATTTGTGTTTTTGAACTATTCCTTAAGTTTCAGCGGGGCATGACCAGCTTCAAGTTTTGGTTGTTCTGGTTTCTCGACTATTATTTTCATATCCTTGATTTCAGGATCAAAATCAATGTTAATTATATCTCCTGCAGCAAGTTTAGTGAGAATAATCTCTTCCGCAAGTGTATCTTCTACATATTTTTGTATGGCTCTCTTGAGTGGCCTGGCACCGAATTGATCGTCCCATCCTTTTTCAAGTACATAATCCTTAGCTCTTTCTGTAATCCGTGGTTCATAACCCATAGAGCGTATTCGGTCAAAAAGATGTGAAAGTTCGATATCAATGATCTTGTGAATATCTTCACGCTCAAGCGAATCGAAAATAACAACATCATCAATCCTGTTCAGGAACTCAGGAGCAAAAGATTTCTTCAATGCATTCTCAATCACACTCTGGGCAATACTTGAACTTTGCGATTGACGGGCACTGGTGCTGAAACCTACACCTGCTCCGAAATCCTTAAGTTGCCTGGAGCCAATATTGGAAGTCATAATTACTATCGTATTCTTGAAATCTACTCTACGTCCCAGGCTATCAGTAAGTTGACCATCATCAAGTACCTGAAGCAGGATATGGAAAATATCAGGATGCGCTTTTTCAATTTCATCGAGTAAAACGATAGAGTAGGGGCGCCGGCGAACTTTTTCAGTCAACTGCCCACCTTCTTCGTAACCAACATATCCCGGAGGTGCTCCTACAAGTCTTGATACGGCAAATTTTTCCATGTATTCACTCATATCAATCCGGATTAATGCATCTTCAGTATCAAAAAGATAACGTGATAAAACCTTTGCCAGGTGAGTTTTACCAACTCCTGTAGGACCCAGGAAAATAAATGTCCCGATTGGTTTATTCGGATCTTTCAGTCCTGCACGGTTCCTGCGAATAGCTTTAACAACCTTTTTAATTGCATTTTCCTGTCCGATTACTGATCCACCCAGTTCCAGTTCCATATTCATCAATCTGGAGCCTTCGTTTTCAGCTATACGTTGAACCGGAACTCCTGTCATCATGGCAACAACTTCAGCTACATTTTCCTCAGTAACAAGCTGGCGGTTGATTTTTGAGTCTTCCTCCCAACTCTGTTTCAGTGCTTCGAGCTGAGCCTGTGCTTTACGCTCATCGTCACGAAAACGGGCAGCTTCTTCATATTTCTGACCTTTAATTGCTTTCATTTTCTTCAACCTGATTTCTTCAATAAGGCTTTCAGTTGTAATAATTTCAACAGGAACATGCATGTTCGAAATATGTACGCGGGCGCCAGATTCGTCAAGTGCATCAATTGCTTTATCGGGAAGACAACGATCAGTAAGGTAACGGTTTGTAAGTGTAACACAGGCTTCAATCGCCTCAGGTGTGTATTTTACAAGGTGGTGATCTTCGTATTTTTCCTTGATCTGATTCAGAATAGTTACCGTTTCTTCTGGTGATGTCGGGTCAACCAATATTTTTTGAAACCTGCGTTCCAAAGCTCCATCTTTTTCAATATACTGACGGTACTCGTCGAGAGTGGTTGCCCCGATACATTGAATTTCGCCACGTGCAAGTGCTGGTTTGAACATATTGCTTGCATCAAGTGATCCACTTGCATTTCCGGCACCGACTATTGTATGGATTTCATCTATAAATAGAATAATATCCCGGTTCTTTTCAAGTTCGTTTAAAACGGCTTTCATCCTTTCCTCAAACTGACCGCGATATTTAGTACCTGCTACCAATGATGCCAGGTCGAGCGTATAGACCCTTTTATTGAATAATGCCCTGGAAACTTTACGCTGAATAATCCTTAGTGCAAGTCCTTCAGCAATGGCTGATTTACCAACACCAGGCTCACCAATCAGGATTGGGTTGTTCTTTTTACGTCGGCTCAGGATTTGTGATATCCTTTCAAGTTCTTTTTCGCGTCCTACTATCGGATCAAGGCGGTTTTCCTCTGCGGCTTTTGTAAGGTCACGACCAAAATTGTCGAGCACCGGTGTTTTTGACTTACTGTCAGCGGTTTTCCTGAGGTTTTCAATCCCGCCGCCTTCGTCCGGATCATCATCCTGTGAACTTCCTGAAAGTTCATCTTTCGGATCAGCGTCTGTTTCACCAAAAAGTCTTTCTCTTTCTCCTTGCGATTGCGAAGAGTCTTCGCCTGTTATCAAATATGATTTCACTTCTTCTTTAAATAAATCGTAATCCACGTTATATTTTTTAACTGATCGTGTAACTAAATTATCTTCATCTTTCAAAATAGCAAGTAAAAGATGTTCTGTTCCGATTAATTCACTGTTGAAAAGCTTAGCCTCCAGGTAAGTCAACTTAAGTGCGCGCTCAGCCTGTTTTACCAGGGGTAGATTATCATTCACTTTATTATGACTTGCCGGGTTCGCAATTGCTGATTCAATTGTACGGCGCAAATCGGCCATATCTACATTGAGATAACTTAAAATTCTTATTGCCAATCCTTCTCCTTCCCTTATCATTCCTAATAGAAGGTGCTCAACTCCAATATATTCATTTCCAAGCCTGATAGCCTCTTCACGACTAAAAGACAGTACATCTTTAACTCTCTGTGAAAATTTTGCTTCCATGTTTATGCCAGTCCTTTGGTTAACTAAGTGATTAAATATTAAATTCCCCCCAAAATTACAATATAAACGCACAAGTTCTTAAATAGTTTGTACAAATGATAAGATAATTTATGCTTAAACATTCATTTTCAGTAATTTGATGTTATAAACAGGGGAATGTTAAAAACAGGAGTTAAAAAGCCTAAAATTAGCTTTTTTATTAAAAATAAATTTGTACTTTCGTAGAGTTATTGACGATAACTTAAGTCGTTATAAATGAAGGGGTTAATAAATGGATAACATTCAGGACGGGGAAAGAATTATACCTGTAAATATAGAAACACAAATGAAAGGTGCCTACATCGATTATGCGATGTCGGTAATAGTTTCGCGTGCACTTCCCGATGTACGGGACGGATTAAAACCAGTTCATAGAAGAGTTTTGTACGGAATGCTAGATTTGGGAGTACTTTCAAACAGATCGTACAAGAAATCAGCCCGTATTGTGGGAGAAGTACTAGGTAAATATCACCCTCATGGTGATACTTCAGTTTACGATGCAATGGTTCGAATGGCCCAGGAGTGGTCACTGCGTTATCCACTGGTTGACGGACAAGGTAACTTTGGATCCATAGATGGCGACAGCCCGGCTGCCATGCGTTATACCGAAGTCCGGTTGCGTAAGTTGGCTGAAGAATTACTTGCTGATATTGATAAGGATACAGTTGATTTTCAACTGAATTTTGACGATACACTTGAAGAGCCTACAGTTCTGCCAGCTAAAGTTCCAAATCTTTTAATAAACGGCACATCAGGGATCGCGGTAGGTATGGCTACCAATATTCCGCCACATAATCTTACCGAAATTATAAACGGCTGTATAGCCTATATCGACGATAAGGGAATCACTGTTGAAGGCCTTATGAAATATATTAAGGCTCCTGATTTCCCTACCGGCGGAATTATATACGGTTATGAAGGTGTGCGCGAAGCATATGAAACAGGCCGCGGTCGTTTGGTAATGCGTGGTGAATCCACTTTTGAAACTGATGAAAAAGGTCGCGAAGCAATCGTATTTACTTCAATACCTTACCAGGTTAACAAGGCTGAAATGATTAAGAAAACGGCTGATCTGGTTAACGAGAAAAAAATTGAAGGAATTCATGACATTCGCGACGAAAGTGATCGTAACGGTCTTCGTATCGTTTATGAAATGAAGAAAGATGCAGTTTCAAATGTTGTACTAAATAAACTCTATCAATATACGGCTCTGCAAACTTCATTCAGTACCAATGCAATTGCCTTAGTAAAAGGACGCCCTTACCAGTTGAACCTGAAACAACTCATTGGTCATTTTATCGATCACCGTCATGAGGTAATTCTCAGGCGTACAAGGTTTGAACTTGCTGAAGCGCAAAAACGTGCTCATATACTTGAAGGACTATTAATTGCGCTTGATAATATTGATGAGGTAATTGCTCTTATCAGGTCAGCTGCATCACCTGATGAAGCCAGGGCAAAATTAATTGAACGTTTCTCATTAAGTGATCTTCAGGCCAAAGCAATCCTGGATATGCGTTTGCAGCGTCTTACAGGACTTGAACGCGATAAGCTAAAAGAAGAATATGCTGAATTGATGAAAATCATTGCATATTTTCTCAGTGTACTTGCAGATGAAACTCTTCAGTTCGAAATTATTAAAACCGAACTCACTGAAATTCGTGAAAAATATGGTGATGAGCGCAAAACCCGTATTGAACTGAGTGCAAAAGACTTCAGAATTGAAGATACAATTGCTGACGAAGCTGTTGTAATCACAATTTCTCACATGGGTTATATCAAACGCACACCGTTATCGGATTACCGCCGCCAAAGCCGGGGAGGACGTGGGGCCAAAGGCTCAGATATACGTGATGAAGATTTCCTTGAACACTTGTATATTGCTACGGCTCATAATTATATACTCTTCTTTACTGAAAAAGGTAAAGTGTTCTGGCTCAGGGTTTATGAAATTCCGGAAGGAGGGAAGACCTCAAAAGGCAGAGCTATCCAGAATATGTTGAATATTGAGTCAGATGATAAAGTACGGGCAATCATTAACCTGAAAGATCTGAAAGACGAAGAATATGTAAACAATAACTACATTATTCTATGTACTAAACGAGGTACAATCAAAAAAACTTCACTCGAAGCATATTCACGTCCGCGGCTCAATGGTATCAACGCAATCAATATAAATGAAGGCGATCAGTTGCTTGAAGCCAGGTTAACCAATGGTACAAATGAAGTATTGATGGCATTACGCAGTGGAAGGGCAATCAGATTCAACGAATCAACTGTCCGCCCGATGGGCCGAACAGCTACAGGAGTAAGGGGTATAACACTTGGAGGGAAGAACGATGAAGTAATTGGCATGATTTGTGTAAATAGTACAGAAGAATCGATACTCGTTGTTTCGGAAAAGGGATACGGTAAACGTTCGGATCTTGAAGATTACAGGGTTACCAACAGAGGCGGAAAAGGAGTAAAAACTATAAACGTCACTGAAAAAACCGGTAGTCTGATAGCAATCAAAAATGTTACTGACGGTGATGACCTTATGATTATTAACCTTTCGGGACTTATCATCAGGATGGGTGTAAGTGATCTGAGAGTAATGGGAAGAGCAACACAAGGGGTAAGGCTTATTAATCTGAAAGAGGACGACGGTATAGCTGCAGTGGCAAAAGTTGAATTTGAATTGGAAGATGTAGAAATAGAAGATGTAGAAATGTTGGAAGCAGATGAAACTACTGAATCAGATGAAAAAACTGAATCTGGTGAAGAAGCAGGAACACCCGACCCAATTACAGAAGTATAAATCACTTAATAATTCAATAAATAAAACAATCAATTAACTAAATTTTAAATCAAAAATTAAGGAAATGAAAAGAACTCTTATTTTATTTGCCCTAATTATGCTGGTAGCATCAGCTTTCGCTCAATTTAAGAGAGAACGTAGCTCAGCATATAACGCTTGGCAGAAACCGGATCTCGTAAAGGCGAAAGAAGCGATTGACAAAGCTATTACATACCCTGAAGCTGCAACAGATGCCAAAGTTTGGTATTACAGAGGCGGTATTTACTTAGATATTCAGGTTTCACCTGCGAAAGCTATATTGGCACAGGATGCCCTTAATATAGCTTATGATTCTTACAAGAAAGCCCGTGAATTGGATACCAAGGAAGATTTCAAAACTGAAATTACCATCCGTTTAGCTGCAGTTGCCGGTGAGTACTTCAACCAGGGGATTACCTTTTTTCAGCAGAACGATTACGACGGAGCATTGCCTTACTTTGATAATGCAATCAATATCAGCAAAGCGAATCATGCAATTGATACTTTGGCTAATTATGCAAGGGCTTTGTGTTTAGAAAAGAAAGCTGCTACTGATACTACTTATATTGACAAAGCAATTGAACAATATCAGTTTCTGGCTGATTTGAAAATGAAAGAGGTTAGCGTATATACGTCTTTAGCAGGTCTTTATACAAAAAAAGGTGATCTTGAGAAAGCTTCAAGTGTTTTGGCCCTAGGCAAAACCTTGTTTCCGGGAAACAGCGATCTTATTATTACAGAAGCAAATATTTATATAACTACAAACAATCATGCAAAAGCTGTTTCGAGCCTTATGATTGCCAAAGAGAAAGAGCCAAAAAATATTTCAATCTTGTATGCAATAGGGGTAACATATGATTTGTTGAAAAACGATACAAATCTTCCAGCTGCAGAAAGAGAAAAATATTTTAATGCAGCTATAGATGGTTATAAAGAAGCAATTGAAGTAGATCCGAATTATTTTGATGCATTGTTTAACCTTGGCGCAATCTATTATAATAAAGGCGGTGATGTAATTAACGAAGCAAATAAACTTCCGATTAATGAAACGGCCAAGTATGATAAAATGCTTGCAGATGGAAATAATTATCTAAATCTTGCACTCCCATACCTTGAGAAATGCGAATCACTTCAGCCAAAGGAAAAATCAACACTTGTTACTCTGAAAGAGATTTACACCCGGTTGAATATGAAAGAAAAATTAATGGATATAAACGAAAAGATTAACAATTTATAATAAATTGAATAGGAGCCCGGTAAAACCGGGTTCCTATTTTTTTATATTTTCTATTTAACATAATATTAATTATGGGCAAAAATAAAAGCAAAATATCACTTTATTCTACCTTATAAATAATACCCAGTAGTTACTTACTAAGTCGTCTGAAATTTAATACTTTCCAAGTAAGTGAGAACGGAAAAACCATGAATGTAAATTAATGATTTACAGTTCTGAACCTTCCTGAAGCAAATCCGTATAAGGCATATCAAGTTGTTTGATATCCTGGATTGCGCTTCCCGCAATTCCCTTTATTGAACTGTGCATATCAATGGTATTGGTCATCACCTTTTCCAATTGCTTTTCGCGTACTTTCCAGATTTTTTGCATAGCTCGTTTTTCACTTTCCAGATCCATCCGCATATGTGTAAAACCTTCAACAATAGCTTCGACCTGCATGTGAAATGTGTTGCTCGTAAGGAAATCATACAACAGCACCATTTTATCACCTTTATTTTCCTGGGATACCATAGCATTACTAATCTGAACAATGGATTCTCGAAGAACTTTACACAAACCTTTGAATTCTTCATAAGTACATATCCAGATACCTTCTTTTAAACCCAAACGGTCCAGATCGGAAGGCAAAACTTCAGTTACCAAAACGCCAACATTGGCGCCTTTATCCCTGATATCACTTTTAAACTTCTCGATCCAACTTGGCTGAAAGTCCTTGGTGCGTTTGCTTTCATAATAAATTGTTCCACAATTCTGACGTGTTCGAGTATTTATAGTCTGAATGCAATCGCCCCCACGGGCACCTTTTTTGATTTCTTCGATCGTATCGAGCGGAAAACTGGCAGCCAGCCACTCCTCTATGGCTAATTCCTGCACTTCACCCTGCAATTGCATAGAGCCTTGCTCCTGCTTGCGTTTCATTTCCTCAGTGAGGCGTTTCTGATCTTCCAGTTGCTTTTGCAACTCTTTAATTGCTAATTCATTACGATCCTGTTCATTTTTTCGGATCTTCTCTTTTTCTTCAACAAGCTTTTGGTTCAGTGTACGCTCAGCTTCAGCAGTAACGCTCTCTTTCAGTTCATCTTTTTCACGCTTAAGCCTTTCTATTTCAGCCTTGCTCCTACTGAGTTCCTTTAGTTTTTCGGATTGTTCGAGCAGTTCCTTTTGCATAGCTGCATACTGCTCCGATTGCTCGTCGGCAAGTTTTGACTTCAGTTGTTTTTCAAGAATCTGCCGCTCTTCTTTCAGTTTCGACTGCAATTTTTCCTGGAAAAGTTCATTTTCCTTTTGTTTCTTTTTCTCAAATTCTTCTTTTTGAAGATTTAAGAGATTTAGTTCTACATCATATTTTTTCTTTTCTTCAGCTAATTGAGCCGAATATTTTTTCTTCAGATCATCTTCAAGCTGGTGCGATAGAATTTCGTTCACATTAATTTCAGTGCCGCAATTCGGACATTCAATTTTAGTTTCCTTCTCCATTTGGTTTAGTATGTGATAGTTGATTCTTACCTGATCATTCTGTAAACTGTAAAATTTTAAACCACTAACTTACAAAAAAAAAGCTCCGCTGAGCGAAGCTTTAATGACATTGTCTAAATACTATCTGGGCTGAATGATTACAAGCCTGAATATCTGAGTACCTGGATTTTGAGTCTCTCCATCACTTTCGTAATATTCAATTGAGAAAACACCTTGTTGCATCCTGAAAAAATAACCTCCCTGAAACTGGTACTGATCAACCTGGTTATAGAAATAGACCGGAACCGGAATCCAAGTATCACCGGATTTAAGGTATAGGTTAACAGTGCCATACTGGATAACATTGTTCGTAATTTCAGGAAAATTGAGATCAACAAAATATCCATATCCTGCAACTTGCCAGGTTCCGGTTTCTTGCCACTGAATACTCTGAACGTTAAAATCAACGGTTGAAATATCCGCATTTCCGCCAACATCTTTTCTGCAGGATGAGATTGAAAATAATGTTAGTGCAAAAACAGTAATAAAAATGATTTTTTTCATAGAATTATTTTTAGAAGTATATGAATCAAAATTACTCAATAATCGTTCCACAAACAATATATTTTAATGCATTTTTATTAACAGCCTTATTTATAAGGTATAAACTTAATCTGATTAATATTTTGTATTTTTACTGAACTAATTGAAGGTTCTTCATTGAAAACTCTCCGACGCATACTATTAATCATACTTTGTTTTGTCTTAGTAGTAATAGCCACAGGTTTTTTACTTCCGAGGAGAATTCATGTGGAGCGTAAGTCAGTATTAAGTGCGTCGCCCAAAACTATATTTGATCAGGTTAACACATTGAAAAACTGGGTTAAGTGGTCGCCATTGTTGCAAATGGATCCAAATACGAAAATTGTTCTTTCAGGATCAGAGTCTGGCATAGGTTCAACATTAGCATGGGTGAGTGATGATAAAAATATTGGAAAGGGGAGCATATCAATTATTTCGAATGTTTCTCCTGATTCCATCGAGGTAGTATATGATTTTGCCGAAAAAGGCAAATCAACAGGAAAATTCCTTTTTTCACCAGAGCATCAGAATACAAATGTTAC
>JBBQGD010000101.1:0-12513 GCA_038322655.1 Bacteroidales bacterium
TGATATGATATTGCTGGCAGGTGATATTGTAGATGAAGATCTGGCACCTGTTATACACAACGACCTTGGACGATCATTAACAAAACTAAAAGCTCCGCTTGGAGTTTATGCCATAACAGGAAATCACGAATATATTGGCGGCGCCGAAGCAGCTGTAAAATACCTCGAGGATCATGGCATCCATATGTTACGTGATACTACGATTGAAATCAATAACAGTTTCTACCTGGCAGGCCGTAACGACCGGGATTCGAAGCGATTCAGCGGAAAGGAACGAAAAATCCTTGATAAAATACTCGAAAGTGTGGATTTCTCATTACCGGTAATTATGATGGATCATCAGCCATTTAACTTGCAGCAGGTATCTGATGCCGGGGTCGATTTTCAGTTATCGGGGCATACCCATCACGGACAGTTATGGCCTTTCAATTATATAACCAATGCAATTTATGAGGTAAGCTGGGGCTTTAAAAAGAAAGGTAATTCCAATTTTTATGTTTCAAGCGGTTATGGCGGATGGGGACCACCCGTGCGCACAGGCAACAGGCCTGAGATACTGGATATTTATATCACTTTTGAATAATATAGGCGCCAAGTGCCTTGTGCCCTGTGCCCGGGGCTAGGAGCTAAGTCAACAGGATCGAATTAATTTTTGGATTCCCATGGTTTTCTTAGTTACTCTGCACAGAGCACTCTGCATTTAGCACTAATTTAAATATTAACTGAAATGGACCTCGAGTCAGCACGCATCCAATCACCAGTCGGAATTCTTGAAATTTCAGGAAGCGCCGGTGGCATACGTTCCATTTTATTTAGTAATGAAAACGTTCATACACCTGAAGTTCCATTATGTCTTCAGGATTGTGTAAATCAGCTGAATGAATATTTTGAAGGTAAACGTAAGGTTTTCGATTTAAATCTCGATCCCAGTGGAACAGACTTTCAACTAAAAGTGTGGAAACAACTTCAAACCATTCCTTTTGGTAAAACTATCTCATACCTCGACCTTGCAAGGCTTACCGGCAGCAAAACCAATACACGCGCCGTGGGAAATGCTAACGGTAAAAATAAAATTAATATTGTTGTGCCTTGCCATCGCGTGATTGGCAGTAATGGTAAACTTACCGGCTATGGCGGAGGTTTGTGGAGAAAAGAAATCCTTTTAAAACTGGAAATGGGGGATACAATGCCTGGATTATTTGCAGGGTTGTGATTTGAAGATGACGCAGCAGAACCGAACCTGGGATAGGATTTAGGTTTGGATTCTAAATCCTTCCGCTGTGAAAAATTAAGTTTAGTTACTGTATTATTCTATCTAAAACACTTTTTTTAATAATCCTTCCAACCGGGTACAAATTCATTTGGCTATCCCCATAAAGCGATTTCTGATAAAACCAATTCAGCATTTCATCCGGGTCAGAAGCAAACACTTTATCCGATGCTTTCTTCTGTTCAAATTCTGTTTTAAGATCCGGGTTTTTGCGTATCATCTCGCGTACTATGGTTTCCATTACATACGATTCGGCATATTCCTTCTGTTCCATATATGCATCGAAAAACCCCCATGCCGCATACGAATCGGGCGATGCAGGTTCCAGTAAATGGGCAATAACTCTCGCTGTGCGCTGGTTCATCTCCACCAACATGGTTCCTGCAGGGAATGAGTGTAGTTCGATGTTATCACTAATCGTGTATGTGGGTTTATGATGTCCCTCAAAGGGATTTTGCTGCCACCTTACATTCCTGAAACAACTCATCCGGACCTCGCAGCTTACATCATGGGTAATAGGAGTCATTTTTATTCCATGAATTCTCAGTCGATCAATAACGGTAATACACTGCGAAGGTATCAGGTAGGCTTCGGGTAAATTGACAAATTTATCAGCTTTGCAATCAGGGAAAAAGGTCAGTTGCCAGTTTGTGGGCTTTTGATTATTGTATTTAAACCAAAGTCCGCCGGTCAGATCGCTGGTGTCGATGGTATATTCAAATCCCAGGAATTCAATCTGAGTGCTGTCGGCAAATGATTCGGTGAAGTTAACAGGAAAAGGCTCATTCCTGAATTGTTCGCCCGATGTGAATGCATCGGCTTTTGCCACAAGAGTTTGCAACGTTTTATATTCCCGGTTCAGCAATTCAAGCGTATGTGTCAGCATGGCGTAGGTGCTGCTAACTCTTATTTTATATGGTTTAAGCATATGTGTTTCGATAAGCAGCCCGGGGCGGTTCTGAACGGAAGTGTATCCAGTGGAAAGCATAGGCGGTGCTACACCTACTGTAAGCCCGCTGCGCGGATCATGCCAGTTGCGGAACTGAACATAAGGGAATACCGGGAATCCTGAATTCTTCATTTCATTAACCAGGTATTTTTCACAAACATTTGTAGTCCATGTGGTGAGATCTTTCTCCATGTTCCCAAGAGTTTCGAGCGCATACGTCATGGTATACTGAAAGTCGGCGCCATCCGTTACATGACAATCTACAAAGAAATCCGGAAGCCATTTATTATACATTTTTAGCCATGCCTGCATTTCGGGAGCATCGGCTTTCATAAAGTCGCGGTTCAGGTTCAGGTTCTGGGCTGTGGTACGCCAGCCCATTTCGGCAGGTCCGTTCTGGTTAATCCGGTTGTAGGGGCCGAAACGTTCGTGTCCATCGGTATTAAAGATCGGGATAAAAAGAATGGTAACATGATCGAGAAGTTTAAGCCGCTTTTTATAAATGGCTATGTCGCGCAGCAGCATCAGTCCGGCATCTTTCCCGTCGCTCTCGCCGGCATGTATGCAGGCCTGGATAAGCAACACAGCATTTCCGCTTTTGCGGACTGCTTCGAAAGTAAAATTCCCATTACGGTCGGCTATGAGCAAAGGTAAATCGCGCCCTTGCGGACTTTTGCCAAAACTTGAGTATCTTAATAGGGGAGAAGCCTGATCTAATTTTTTGCAAAATTCAATAGTTTCGTCATACCTTGGCGTAGCCAGGAAGTTCGATTTTTCGTAATAGGTCTGAAGTGAAGCATCCTGTGCTGAAAGTTGAACCGTTAAGCAAAAGAAGCTGAAAAAGAGAATGATTAATTTCATGCTGAAAATAGTTTATGCGCAAAAGTAAACATATAATCAACTTTGCAGAACATATATGAAAGTGGAAAAACAGAATAAAGGGAAATACGGAATCAGGTAAATTAAACAATGGGTCTTAAAACTATAAACTCTGAACTGGGGGAAGCGAGCTCACCGAAGGTAAACTTTTAAACCCTTCTGTCCCCGAAACATATCCCCATCTTTCGCGCTTTTTTGATAAGCGAGGAATCGGGTGGCACGAGTTTAAGCTTTCCACCGACCTTATCCAATGGGATTGATGTAATACTATCTCCTTCCTTACACACCATAACCCCGAAATTGCCTTCGGCAATAAGTTCAACAGCATAAGCGCCATAACGGGTAGCCAGGATGCGGTCCATGGCTGTGGGCGAGCCGCCCCGCTGCACGTATCCAAGAATGGTCTCGCGGGTTTCGAGTCCGGTTTTCTCCCTGATGGATTGCGAAATAAACGAAGCTGCTGAAACCCCTTTTGGCTTCGCAATGCCTTCAGCAACCACTACAATAGAATAGGGCTTTTTGTTTTTTGCCCTTTTCTCCAGGTAACGGGCAACAATATCCAAATCATAAGGAATTTCGGGAATTAAAATTACATCGCCGCCACCAGCAATTCCTGAATAAAGCGATATCCAACCCGCATGATGTCCCATCAATTCAATAACCATAATACGTTTATGCGAATTGGCAGTTGAATGCAGTCGGTCGATGGCTTCAGTAGCTATGCTTACAGCAGTGTCAAATCCAAAGGTTACATCTGTGCCGAATACATCATTATCAATAGTTTTTGGCAGACCAATAATATTCAAACCTTCGTCAGCAAGCCTGGCGGCAGTTTTCTGTGTGCCGTTACCACCAATTACTACCAGTGCATCCAGTCCTATTTCCTTATAATTCTTCTTGATGATCTTCGACATATTAATCCCGGTGACAGGATCGTTTTTGAACGGTTTGTCACGCGAAGTGCCCAAAATAGTTCCACCCAGTGTAAGCATTCCCGAAAGCTGGGTTTCTTCCAGTTCGGTATAATCCTTTTCAATCAATCCACGAAATCCGGAAGAAATGCCTATTACTTTCATTCCATATTCGGTTATAGCAGTTTTGCCAACACCACGAATAGCTGCATTGATACCCGGGCAATCGCCTCCGGCAGTAAGTATTCCAATCTTCATTCCACGGGTCGAAAGAGCCATCTTTTATGGTTTAGTTAATCATACAAAAGTAGGTTATTAGTTAATAGTCGCGCTAAATATTGCATGTGGGATAGGATCTTTACCAATATTTTAATCAATAGAAAATGAAATAATTTATTAAAGTTATACTTATGTTATACATTGAATATCAATATTTTGCGTAAAACGAAAAATGTGTTTGAATGTAAGCATTATTTTTTATTTAAATTTGCCTCGTTATAAAAAGCAAGTGGACAACTTCAGTGCATGCAACTTTTCCGATATATTAAATCCCTTTGATATATTGCATTTTTTTAAACACAGCGGTCAGCAAAATATATTTCTTCTTCCCTGCAAATCCAGTTACCGATATGCCCGATCATAACCTTCCTCTGATTGAAAAGGTACGAAAATTACTTTCCGGATATAATTCCAATGCGTTCACATTCCGGAACCTGGCTAAAGAGCTTGATGTGCCCCTTGAAACTTTGATAAATGCTTTTCATAACGAAGCAGGTTTAGTAAATGAAATTCTTGATTATGAGCAACAAAACCTGGAGGATATATTTTCGAAATTTGATTTTACCGGAATTAATGCAATTGTTGGTTTATTGACTGTAAGCAAGAAGATAAGCGATAAATTCATAAATATTTTGCCCAGTATTACATTCGATTTACGGGCTAAATTTCCTGAAGTAAGGCAAAAATTTGTTGAAAAACGTATTGAATTTGTAAATTACAAGATCAAGTCGAACTTTGAACAAGGTATGCAACAGGGCATGTACCGCCCCGACCTGAGCGCGGAATTAGTTTCACGCATTTACATAAGCAGGCTTATCGATTTACACAACCCCGACTTTTTCCCGAACGAATCTATTTCATTTTCGGTGCTGTTTGAGGTGATGTTCGATACTTTTATCCGTGGTATTTGTACTGATGAAGGCAAAGCTTACTATGAGAAAAAGATTAAACAAATGAAGTTTTAAAATCTATCTGAAAAATATTTAAGAAGAGTCTGTTTAAAAATTCCAGTTTACGGTATTTAAGAGATATTCTGTTTCAACGGAGGGGCGTTGCTTCGTCGTATTTCCTCTCAATTACGGGCGAAAGGAGATAGTGCGAAAATCGAATTTTTACATGTCTTCCGACTTCGGTCTCCCGACCATTTCATAACAATATTTTCTTATGATTCAAGCGATTTAAAAAATTTAGACAGTCTAAGATTTTACTTTCTTGTTGCATGCAGTCATCTTTAAATGAATGCGGTAAGATATACCCGGCCACGTATAATCGGACTAAATGAAGGAGCCCTATTTATTTAGATTCTAAATATCTCAATGAACCTGTAAATTAAAAAATAATGTACATTTGTGCATATGTTACAGGCTTTCAAAACATACAATAAATCTTCAGAATTATTCGGTCAGGATGATCGTATTTTGTTAGCTGTGAGCGGAGGTGTGGACTCTGTTGTAATGGTAAGACTTTTTAAAGACGCCGGCTATAATTTTGGAATTGCTCATGTTAATTTTGGGTTGAGACAGGAAGAGTCGGATGGAGATGAGACATTTGTTAAAAATCTGGCTTATCAACTGGAAGTGCCTGTTTACGTGAAACATTTCAGTACTAAACAGTACGCATCCGATCAAAAGATCTCGATTCAGATGGCTGCCCGCGACCTGCGCTATGCCTGGTTTGATGAAATAGCAGAAGAACACGGATTTAGCTATGTTGCCACAGCTCACCACCTTGATGATCAGGCTGAAACCTTTTTTATCAATCTTTTGCGTGGTACCGGTATTAGTGGAATGCACGGCATTTTACCCAAGCAGGGTAAAATTATAAGGCCGTTGATGTTCACAACCCGCGAAAAAATTATGTCGTATGCGCTGGAACTTAACCTGACCTGGCACGAAGACCAATCCAACAGTAGCCGCAAATACCTTCGTAATAAACTGCGACACGATGTGCTGGCTGAATTGTATAAAATAAATCCACAGTTTAGTTTTAAACTAAATGAAAGTATCAGCCACTTGCGCGATGTTGAAGCAATTTACAACAACCATATTACAGGAGTTACCGCCGACCTGGTTCAACACACTGAAGAAGGAGTTTTAATTTCGATTGACTGGGTTTATGAATACGAACCTCATAATACATATTTATACGAGTTGTTGAAGCCCTATGACTTTTCTTACCCGGTTGTGAAGGAAATAGTCAGGTCGCTTGATACATCTTCAGGTAAGGTGTTTTATTCACCTACCCACCGGTTGCTTCGTGATCGTGAAAACTTTATCATTCAGCCATTGAAAGAACTGAGCGCCGATCCTTTTGCCGGCGAAGTTTTTTATATTGAAAGAAATACCCTGAATATTGAGCAACCTGTTTGTCTCTGTGTTTACGAAACAAATAGAATCAGCGAGCTCCCATTGGGTAAAACATCAATTGCCTGTCTGGATATTGATAAGCTAAAATTCCCTCTAACATTGCGAAAATGGGAAAAAGGAGATTGGTTTATGCCTTTGGGTCTGAAAGGGAAGAAAAAATTAAGTGATTTTTTTATTAATCAGAAATTCTCTCTTGCTGATAAGGAAAAAACCTGGCTTTTACTTTCCGGAAACGACATTGTATGGGTTATAGGTAAAAGAATTGATAACCGTTTTCGGATTACACCAAATACAAAGAAAGCTTTCGTAATAACAAGTGTTGACGAGAGCGCTGAAGGCGAAACCACTTCCTGTGGCTGTAGCTTGCTCTTTGGATAGAAAAAATCATTACAGCTTATTTATCAAGTGATCATTTGAGTTACATAAACGAATTTCTTAATTAATTCTATAACAGAGATGTAGCTTCTTATTTAATTATTTATAATTTTGCCATCTGCCAATACAGGCATTACTTTAATTTCTCCTAATCAATTCAATACCATGAAGAGAATAACTTTTAGCGCTGGTAAAGCGTTGATGCTTACATTTATACTAAACCTACTGTTTGGATTTTCCGCCTTTTCGCAACTCCAGGAACCGGTAAAGTGGTCATACAAAGTGAACAGGATTAATGATACCATTGCTGAATTGCAGTTCACAGCAAAAATAGATATGACATGGCATATGTATTCGCAGGATGTGCCAAAAGACGGACCCCGGCCAACCATTTTTACTTTCGACAAACCTGATGGATTTAAATTGATTGGTAAGGTAACCGAGCCAAAGCCTTTTGAGGAATATGATGAGATGTTCGAGATGAAAGTCAAGTATTTCCCAGGGCAGGCTACATTTGCGCAAAAGGTTAAAATTCAAAGCAATAAATCTTTGAAAATTACCGGGGAAGTTGAATTCCAGGCATGTGATAATAAAAGCTGCATATTTGATTCAAAACCTTTCAGTTTCGACCTGGCAGGGTCGAAAACATACAAAGCGGCTGTTGCTACAGTTGCTGCAGTTGCTGTTCCTGCCGTTGATACAATACAATCCAAAACCAGCGATAGTGTCACCGACAGCCAGGCTGATACTACAAAAACAACTGTTGTAAGCAATACTTCCAAACCAATGAATCACGGGGAAACACCGCTCTGGTTATTCTTCCTGATTGCATTCGGGGCCGGACTGATTGCCATATTGACTCCCTGCGTTTTCCCTATGATACCGATGACTGTATCTTATTTTATGAAATCGGGTTCCAATGGGAAAACACAGGCAACTATTTACGGGTTGTCAATTATTGCCATTTATACTCTTTTCGGAACTTTGGTTGCTGTTCTTTTTGGCGCTGAATTCAGTAACTGGATAAGTACACACTGGATTCCAAATGTGTTGTTTTTCCTCATATTTGTGATTTTTGGCGCATCTTTCTTCGGGTATTTTGAAATAACTTTGCCAAGCTGGTTAGTTAATAAATCTGTGTCGAACGAAGACAAAGGCGGAACCATCGGAACCCTGTTTATGGCCTTTACACTTGTGCTGGTATCCTTTAGCTGTACAGGCCCTATTGTCGGGACTATTTTAGTTGAATCAGTTGGTGGCCAGATACTCAAGCCTATTATTGGGATGCTAGGATTTTCGCTGGCATTTGCCATTCCGTTTACGTTATTTGCCTTATTCCCGCAGTGGCTCAATAAAATGCCGAAATCAGGAGGTTGGCTAAATTCAGTAAAAGTTGTCCTTGGATTTATTGAACTTGCTTTCGCGCTGAAATTCCTTAATATTCCCGACCAAACCTATCACTGGGGAATCCTCGATCGCGAAATTTACCTTGGTTTATGGATTGTAATATTTACCATGATGGGTTTCTATCTTTTGGGGAAAATCAAGTTCCCGCACGATAGCGATTATCCCACGGTAAAATCGTTTCCACGGCTCATTTTAATTATTGCGACGTTTGCTTTTGTAATCTATCTTGTACCGGGTTTGTGGGGTGCACCGCTTAAAGGGATTTCAGGTTGGCTGCCTCCGATGGAGACTCAGGATTTTGATGTAACTGCTATTGTTCGTGAAAATTCAGGCGGAGGTGTTGAAAACAAAGGTAACATAGCGGAGACACCCAAATACAATAATACAGCTCTTAAATTACCACACGGACTGAAAGGGTATTTCGATTACGATGAAGCTCTAAAAGCTTCAAAAGTATTGAACAAACCTGTTTTTGTTGATTTTACAGGTCATGGTTGTACCAACTGCCGTGAAATGGAAAACCGGGTCTGGAGCGATCCGGAAGTACTGAAACGTTTACGTGAGAATTTTGTACTGGCAGCACTATACGTGGATGATAAAGTGATTGAAATGCCCCAGGCAGAATGGTATACAAACAAGGATGGCCGCGAAGTGAAACTCTTAGGGAAGAAAAATACAGAAATACAGATTGAAAAATTCGGAGCGAATGCGCAACCTTTTTATGCAATTCTTGATGGTGATGGTAATTCACTCGTTCCTCCTCATGCCTACGATCTGGATATAGCATCATACGTCAAATTCCTCGATGATGGTGTAGCTGCATACAATAAAAAGATGGGAATAAAATAAAATTACCAGTACGATTTACCTGAAACCGGCATTGTTTGTTCATTGCCGGTTTTTTTATATGTCTGATTCCCAATTTGTCAAAGCTATTTAGCCTGGCGTTTTATTTGATTCAGGGGAATATTATCCATAAGGGCTTCTGTTTTGGCACGGGCTTTGCATCCCACTTTATAACAGAGTATCTGAAACTTCTGTGAATAAAAGGTATATTAAATAACGTTACTAATCTTTGCTGCCATGAAAAAGATAACCTTAATACTGTTCCTTTCGATGGTTGTTGTATTTAGCGCCGAGGCGGATAAATACAAAAATGCTAAAATAACCATCTCGATCCAGACTTTTTATGATCAACTTTCACCTTACGGCGATTGGATCTATTCGCCTGATTACGGGTATGTCTGGCGCCCATATTTTGATCATCCTGAATCATTCAGACCATACTCCTCGAATGGAAACTGGGTTTATACCGATTATGGATGGACCTGGGCTTCCGGTTACGATTGGGGCTGGGCAACCTTCCACTACGGTCGCTGGGATTTTGACAATTACTTAGGCTGGTTGTGGATACCCGGTTACGAATGGGCTCCTGCATGGGTTAGCTGGGGTTCATACGATAACTACTGGGGATGGGCTCCATTAGGGCCAAATATTTATGTACAGTATAATTCGAACTGGTATGCTCCTGATCCATGGTGGACTTTCGTTGAGCGCGATCACTTTTGCTCAGGTAACTGGAACCGTTATATTTACAATCGGCATGTCAACCTCACTCACATAACGCATATTACCAATATATATGTTGATAGGGACAATCACAGTAATCACAATCAATGGTATGATGGACCGCGGGTTACGGATGTTGAAAGGTATAGTAGAAACAAAGTTACGAGAATGGAAATCGGCGAAAGCCGGAGGCCTGAAAAAAGTACCATCCACAACAACAGGATTGATGTCTACCGCCCGACAGTTGAGAACAATCGTAAAGCCTATCGCCCTGCTGAATATAGCAGTACGGAACAAGCCAGAACTGGAAA
Source organism: Bacteroidales bacterium (assembly GCA_038322655.1). Lineage (GTDB taxonomy): Bacteria > Bacteroidota > Bacteroidia > Bacteroidales > UBA4417 > UBA4417. Next base: position 10,317 of record JBBQGD010000101.1, read on the forward strand.
ACGGATCGAACAAACCAATTCACGCACAAACGATCCGGGTGTAAACCGTACCCGCCAAAGCCGTCCCGAAACGCATAGCACAATGCAAGCGCCGGCACAGAGAAACAGTAATGTAAACAGGCCAACTAAGGTTGAGCAACGTAATGTAGCACAGAAATCTGAGGCAAGAATTTCGAACCGTACTGCAGTTGAAACTAAGAGAGCAACTCCTGTCCGCGAAACCAGGCCAAATGTGACTGAAGGAAACCGCCCGATATCAAATACGTCCAGGTTAGAAAGTGCACAAAAAAGTCAGTCCCGCAGAACTACACCTGTAGTTGAAAACCGTAGTAATGGCTCGTCGCGGGACAACGGAAACAGCCGGGCAACCAATGTTCAGCCAACCCGTGAACAAAGAACAAAGGCTGTAACACCAACATCAAACTCACGCACTCAAAACACACAAACTCAAAGAGCTACAAATCAGGATGTTAAAAAAACTGCTAGTGAAAACAGAAAGGAAATAAAGAGTTCCGAAAAAAGGTCTTCCGGAAATCCTTCACGCAGGTAAGATGAAATTATTAACTTTCAAACGGTTGCAGGAAAATCCTGCAGCCGTTTTTTTATTCGCAGGGTTATTCACAGCCACGCGATTAATTCAGCACCAACAATTTCCATTTTACATTGTTTGATTGTGCTAAGCCATGCAAATATTCCTGATAATACTTAAATTTGTTTCTGCTTAAAGAAATGAAAACGCTTTCCAGATTAATCATGGTTTTCTACCTTTAAAAATAATTTTATGTCCTGGGCTTATTTCCATATAGTTATAAATCATTTCCCTATAGTTGGAGTAATTATTGGTGCACTGTTATTAATTGCCGGCCTGGTCTTCAGGAATGAGGGTGTAAACATGGCAGGATTGGGCACCATCGTATTCTCAGCACTAACAGCAATTCTGGCATATCAAACCGGCCATGCTGCTGAAGAAGCAGTGAAGAGAATACCTGATGTTGTTAAAAGCCTTATCAGCCGGCATGAAGATATTGCCGTGATTGGCATGTACCTGATGATACCGACCGGATTGATGGCTGCCATGTCCTTTTATAGTGTCCTGAAAAAAGAGAGGTCAGCCCGTTTCCTGGTAATATTCACACTTGTATTATCCCTGATCAGCTCAGTTGCGATGTTTTATACTGGGCGAACAGGCGGACAAATCAGGCACAGCGAATTTAGAAATGAAACATCGACGCAATACATGCACGAACATCAGGATGTTATATCTGAATAGCAAATTAATTTTCAATTCTATTTTACTTAAACTGATTACATCTAAACATAAAAAAACACCCGTCAGTTAAACTGCTGAACGGGTGTTTTTTTTGAAGCAATTATCCGTTATGATTTCACATTCAATTCATCTGCAAAATATTTATAAAACCAGGTAATCGTTTCAATTCCTTTGTAGAAACATTCGAGATGGTAATTTTCATTTGGCGAATGCGCGGCATCCGTATCCAGTCCGAAGCCCATCAGGATTGATTTAATTCCCAAAGCCTGTTCAAATGTTGAAATAATAGGAATACTTCCGCCGCTGCGTGTAGGGACTGGTTTAATCCCGTAAACGTATTCGTAGGCTTTACTTGCAGCACGATAGGCTGCTGTATCGGTTGGAGCCACATACGGATATCCGCCGTGATTTTCAGTAACTTTTACCTTCACATAATCAGGGGCTATAGATTCGAAATGGCGTGAAAAGAGTCGGGCTATTTTATTCGGATCCTGATGAGGAACCAGTCGCATGCTGATTTTTGCAAAGGCTTTAGCCGGTAAAACAGTTTTTGATCCTTCACCTGTATAACCGCTCCAAATTCCGTTTACATCCAGTGTCGGACGTATGCCGGTACATTCATTCACCGTATATCCTTTTTCGCACAGTGTCGTTTTGATATCAAGCTTTTTCTTGTATTCATCGAGGTTAAATGGAGCGCGGGCCATATCGGCACGTTCTTCGGGCGACAATTCCAATACGTCATCGTAAAATCCGGGGATTGTTATATGGTTATTTTCATCATGCAGAGATGCAATCATTTTGGCAAGAATATTGGCAGGATTGGCTACAGCACCGCCATATATACCGGAATGAAGGTCTTTGTCAGGGCCGGTAACTTCAACTTCCATGTAAGCAAGTCCGCGTAATCCCACCGTAATGCTTGGT
>JBBQGD010000102.1:0-12483 GCA_038322655.1 Bacteroidales bacterium
AAAATGCGTACCGGAGCCATGATGCAGGATGTTGCTATTGCGCCTAAAATGTTTTTAAAAGGTAAATTAAATCCGATTCCCGAAGTGATAAAAGGAAGGAAAAAAGTTGCTGCAATTTTTAAAAGGGTAAAGAATAATAAGGAGGGAAAATGATAAAAGTAGGATTTTATCCGGGTTGCTCCATGAAAGGCGGTGCCCAGGAATACCAGGAATCAGTTACAGCCCTGGCAAAAGTATTTGATATTGAGTTGGTCGAAGTTCCCGACTGGAATTGCTGCGGTGCTACTGCTGCTCATAACCTGAATAAGGAATTATCGTGCAGTTTGCCGGCACGCATTATGGCATTGGCCGAAAGAGAAGGGATTACTGATATTGTAGTTCCCTGTGCTGCCTGTTACAATCGGCTTTCGGTTGTGAAACATGAGCTTGCTGAAGATCCTTCACTGAGTTCCAAAGTTGCTTCAATAATTGACCTTAAATACGAAGGCACCACTCAAATCCTGAATATTATCCAGTTTATCGACAAATATATTGCCGACAGGCTGGAAGAAAAAGTGGTTAAGCCATTCGACTATAAAACAGCTTGTTATTACGGATGCCTGCTCGTTCGGCCTCATTCTATCCTGAAATTCGATAGAGTTGAAGATCCACAAAGTATGGATGTGCTTGTAAAGAAAGCCGGCGGAAATGCCATCGATTGGGCTTTTAAAACCGAATGCTGCGGTGCCGGATTATCGGTTTCACGCACCGATACGGTTGCCAGGTTATCTGGAAATATTCTGAAAGATGCCGTAGATCGCGATGCCGAAGTAGTGGTGGTAGCTTGCCCGATGTGTCATTCAAACCTGGATATGCGTCGGCCTGAAATCAATAAATTTCTGGAGAAAAAGATCGATGTGCCTGTAATGTACATTTCACAGGTGCTTGGGCTAGCCGTAGGTATTGATGCTAAAACCCTTGGGCTTAACCGCCATATGACGGAAGTAAATCTGCCTGAAAGACCAGTGAAAGAACCAGCCGTGGCTGTTGTTCCTGAAAAAGTTGTTATCACTCAAAAAACGGAGGCTTAACCATGTCGCGGATAGGAGTATTTGTTTGTCACTGTGGTGAAAATATTTCAGCCACAGTAAATTGTGAAAAAGTAGCCAAAATAACCGGTGAACTGAAAGGTGTTGAATTCAGCACCGACTATAAATATATGTGTTCCGATCCTGGCCAGACTTTATTAAAAGAAGCCATAAAAGAGCACAAACTGGATGGAGTTGTTGTTGCAGCTTGTTCGCCTCGCATGCACGAGCCTACTTTTCGTAAAGCATGTGAGGAAGCCGGATTGAATCCTTTCCTTTGCGAAATGTCGAATATCCGCGAGCATTGCTCATGGGTACACCCGAAAGATGATCTAACAACCGAAAAAGCCCAAGCCTTGGTAAGGGTAATGGTTGAAAAGGTAAAAAAGAACAAAGCTTTAAATTCCATAAAAGTTCCGGTTACAAAAACGGCCCTGGTAATTGGCGGCGGTATTGCCGGAATACAGGCAGCGCTCGATATCGCCAATTGCGGTCATAAGGTGATAATGGTCGAAAGACAGCCTTCCATTGGCGGCCATATGTCGCAGCTTTCGGAAACTTTCCCTACACTCGACTGCTCACAATGTATCCTTACACCCCGAATGGTGGAAGTGGCACAACATCCTAATATTACTCTTCACACGTATTCAGAAGTGGAAAGTGTTGATGGTTTTATCGGAAACTTCAAAGTAAAAATCCGTAAAAAATCTAAAAGTCTTGATGAGCATTTGTGTACAGGTTGTGGACTTTGTACTACAAAATGTCCTCAGAAGAAAATTCCAAATGAATTTGAACGCGGGCTCGGTTTCAGACCTGCTATTTACGTTCCTTTCCCACAGGCAGTTCCAAATAAACCGGTAATCGACCGCGAACATTGTACCTATTATATTAAAGGTAAATGTAAAGTTTGCGAAATAGTTTGTCCTACCAAGGCAATCCGTTTCGACCAGGAAGATGAAATTTTAGATGTAGCCGTTGGCGCTATCGTAATGGCTACAGGCTTTGATGTTCTGAAAACCGATTATTTCCCTGAATATGGGTATGGAAAATATGCAGATGTTATTGATGGACTCGCATTCGAACGCCTTGCTTCAGCATCAGGACCGACACAGGGAGAAATCCGTCGGCCATCAGATGGACAAATTCCGAAAAAGATTGTTTTCGTTGCCTGCGCCGGTTCACGTGATCCTGCCAAGGGAATTGAATATTGTTCTAAAATTTGCTGCATGTACACTGCCAAACATGCAATGCTTTATAAACATAAAGTCCACGATGGTATTCCATATGTTTTTTATATGGACATCCGCGCCGGAGGCAAGAATTATGAGGAATTTGTCCGTCGCACTATAGTTGAAGATGAAACTCAATACATCCGTGGCCGTGTTTCTACCATTTACGAAAAGAACGGTAAACTAATTGTAAAAGGTGCAGATACCCTGATGGGTGCACAGCCTGTTGAGATAGAAGCCGATATGGTAGTTCTGGCAACAGCCGGAGTGGCAAACCACGGAGCTGAAGAACTGGCACAAACTGTTCACATTTCCTATGATCCTTATAAATTCTTTGCCGAAGCTCATCCCAAACTGAAACCTGTTGAAACCAATACTGCCGGTATTTTCCTTGCCGGTGCCTGCCAGGCACCGAAGGATATTCCTGAGTCGGTTGCAGCTGCTTCGGGTGCAGCAGTTAAAGTGGCTGCTTTATTCAGTAACGACGAATTAACGCGTGATCCGCTGGTAGCTGTTGTAAACCGGCAGCCTGCTCCTGTATATTCCCAATGCGTGGGTTGTTTCCTCTGCCAGAGCGTTTGCCCTTACCAGGCTATTGAACGCGAAGAGATTAAAAACAGGAATGGTGAAGTGATTAAAACGCTTGCCAGGGTAAATGAAGGACTTTGCCAGGGATGCGGAACCTGCGTAGCTTTATGCCGTACCAAGGCAATAGATATACACGGATACTCCAACCAGCAGGTTTATACTGAAATAATGGCTTTGTTAAACGATTGAGGTTAGGAAAGTATGAATGTGGAAGACAAAATTAAGAATATAGAATTAAGAATTAAGAATTAAGAATACAGAATTAGGAATGCAAAATTAAGAATGCAAAGGATTGTTGTAAGGGATTAGAACTCGGAATATGGAAAATTTGCCTGCAAAGAGTTTTCAGGATTTAATTGTTTGGCAAAAAGCTCATCAGTTAGTTTTGTTGATGTATCAATACAGTGAAGCATTTCCCAGAAAAGAAATGTTTGGTTTGACATCACAATTACGAAGAGCCGCTATTTCAGTTGCTGCAAATATTGCAGAAGGATTCAAGAAAAGAGGAAAGATGGATAAAATGAGATTTTTGAATATCGCGCAAGGTTCTCTTGAAGAATGCCGATATTACTTGATTCTGGCAAAAGATTTGAACTATGGCGATACTATGAGTTTAACAGAAAAAGCAGAAGAAGTCAGTAAATTAATAGAAGCATACAGTAAGGCCATTCTTAATTCTATATCCTGACTTCTGAATTCTAACAACCAAGGAATAATAATTTTTAAAACAGACCCAATAGCTAAAAGGAATGCAGGAACAGGAATTTGAACCAAAAATTGTGGCGTTTGTATGCAACTGGTGCACCTATGCCGGTGCCGACCTCACAGGCACAAGCCGCATAAAATATTCGGCCAATGTTAAGATTATCCGTTTTCCATGTACCGGCCGTATAGATTTTATGATACTCATGAAAGCATTCGAGAACGGAGCCGATGGCATCATAGTTTCCGGCTGCCATCCGAACGATTGCCATTATAGTACAGGCAACTTTCATGCACGCAGAAGATGGATTGTTTTTCGCAACCTGCTGAATTTTAGTGGAATTGATACCGAGCGCATCCAATTTAGCTGGGTTTCGGCAGCCGAAGGTTTCAAATGGGCTGATGTTGTGAATAACACCGCGAAAAAAATCAAGGCAATAGGGCCTTACGAAAATTATAACAAGATTGCCGTTTCCACTTTATTTAACGAGGAGGGCGCAACGAATGAGTGATTTGATAAAAAAAGTAACAGCATTACTGAACGACAAAACGATTGACGTCTTTATCGGGTACGAAAAAGGATCGGCTGAACGGATCAGGGCGTTTTTTGCCAGAACCGAAGACCAGGCTCAAAAGCTTATATTTAATGAATCGTGTACACAAAATCTGGCCGGTTACTTACTGAAACACGAAGTAAAAAAACTTGGTAAACTCGGGATTTTAGCCAATGTGGCCGCTTTGCGGAGTATTATGCAACTCGCCTCTGAATTCCAGATCAAGGATGGAGAAGTATTTGTGCTTTTTGCAAATGCTGACAGTTCATTTACTGAATTCACCGATTTTAAATCTATAGAATCATTCCTTGAAACAACTGAAATTGGGATAAAATCCGAAGAACAGGAAATGATCGCAAAACTGGAAGCAATGACGGTGAATGAGCGCTGGCTTTTCTGGAACAAGGAGTTTGAGAAATGTATCAAGTGCTATGCTTGCCGCGCTGCCTGCCCTATGTGTTATTGCCATCGTTGTACTACGGATGTTAACCAACCTCAATGGATTCCGGTTGCCAGTCACGAACTTGGTAATCTTGATTATCACCTGATGCGTGCCATGCACCTTGCCGGACGATGTGTTAACTGCGGCGAATGTGCCACCGCTTGCCCGATGGATATTCCGTTAAACTTGCTTACTTATCAGCTGATCAGCCCTATTAAGACTCACTTTGATGCAACTGCCGGTATGAAGTCTGATGCTATGTATGCGCTTTCTACCTATAAACCCGATGATAAGGAGAATTTCATTATCTGACCCATGGAGAAACAACTAAAAATACTGAAATACAACGACCTTTCGAAACTCATTGAAAAGTTCCGGGCCCAGGGATTTCCTGTGCTGGCGCCGGTTCGCAAAGGAAAGGCCGTGGAGATTGAGCAGGTTCAATCTCTTGATGAAATTGCACTTGATGTGTTGCTTTCGACACAGTCGGCAAAAAAAGCAGCCTTTCCGAAAGTAGAAAAAGTGCTTGAGTATACACTCGAAAAATCTGGTTCGAAGCAGTTTCCGGTTGATCCGGAAGCATATGCGAAAACCATTCTTTTTGGCGTAAGGCCTTGTGATGCTTCCGGATTTAAATCGCTGGATGCTATATTTGGTGAAGAACCAAAGGATCAGTTCTACCTGAAGAAAAAAGAAAAATCCACCATTATTTCTTTTTCCTGCCCTGTGGCTGACGAGTATTGTTTCTGCACTTCTGTTGGTGGCGGACCGGGAAATACAGCAGGAAGTGATTTGCAGTTTACCGGAATCAGCAAAGATGAAATTCTGGTTGAGATTCTTACCGAAAAAGGGGAGAAGCTGGCAGCAATTTTCAATGATCTACTCACTGATGCAGATAAAGACATTGATAAGAACAAATTTCTGGCAGATGTTAAAGTAGTATTTGATGTTGACGGCGTTGTTAAAAAAACAACTGCATCATTCAATAATTCAGCACTTTGGCTTGAGCAATCATTACGTTGTATTGGTTGCGGTGCCTGTGCTTTTGTCTGCCCGACCTGTGCCTGTTTCGATTTTCAGGATGAGCAGAATACTAAAAAAGGTGTTCGCCTTCGACTCTGGGATTCATGCGGATTTTCGCTTTTTACCTTGCATACCTCCGGTCATAATCCACGCGAAGTGCAAAGCCAGCGGTGGCGTCAGCGCATTATGCACAAGTTTGCCTATATGCCCGAACAACTTCATGTTGTTGGTTGCGAAGGCTGCGGCCGCTGCTCCAGGGCCTGCCCGGTGGATATGAATATTAAGGAACATTTGACGGCGATTGGTGAGAATGTAATTGTTTAATTTGATAATGAGATAATGTGCTAATGCGATAATGAGTTAATGAGATAATGCGATAATGAGTTAATTTGAAAATTTTAAAATGAAGGAATTAAAGTAGTAGATTCTAAGCTCTCATAACTCATAACTTATATCTCAGAACTAAAAATATAACCAGCAAATAAAAACATGGAGCAACAGAATATTTACCAGCCTTACCTGATGGAGATCGAAAAGATTACTGAAGAGGCACCTATGGTCAAAACATTCAGGTTGAAATTCAAAAACGAAGAAGAAGGAAATAATTTTACTTTTCAAACCGGACAGTTTGGTGAGTATTCCGTATTCGGCGAAGGAGAAGTTACCTTTTGTGTTGCATCGCCACATACCAGGAAAGGATATATTGAATGCACTTTCCGGGAAGCAGGACGCGTAACCACTGAACTTGCCAGTCTGAACGAAGGCGATACCATTGGTTTCCGCGGACCTTACGGAAATATTTTCCCTATTGATGACTGGAAAGGCAAAAGCCTGCTTTTTATTGCCGGTGGAATTGCCTTGCCTCCAATGCGTAGCGTAATCTGGTCGTGTCTGGATAAAAGGGATCAGTTTAAGGATATAAGTATCCTTTATGGTGCCCGCACTGTTGCTGACCTGGTTTATAAAAATGAACTTGCTGAATGGCAGGAACGTACTGATGTTAAATTAGTTACAACAGTTGATCCGGGTGGCGAAACGCCCGATTGGAAAGGTGAAGTGGGATTTGTCCCTACTATTCTGGACAGGATGACACCGGTAAGTGAAAATACTATAGCTATAGTTTGCGGCCCGCCGGTAATGATAAAATTTACTTTTCCGATACTTGAAAAATATGGTTTTAAAGACGACCAGGTTTATACCACCCTCGAAAATCGTATGAAATGCGGCCTTGGAAAATGCGGTCGTTGTAATGTGGGAAAAGTTTTCGTTTGCAAGGACGGGCCTGTTTTTACACGCACACAGCTTAAGGAATTGCCTGACGAATATTGATCATCTTCAAATAAAGAAAGGGACCTGCAATGTTGTTTGCAGGTCTTTTTTTTGCCTGGAACAATTTATCTCAACAAAAAATTATAAAATTTTAAGATTAGAGCCAAAACCCATCAACGAATAAATTGTTACTTTCACGGCTTTCATAAACGTTGGTAAAGGGTGATAATTATACTGAAAATCAGTTTGTAAAATTTTTCTGTTTACTGACTTTTAAATTGCTGAAATTGTAAAATTATGGAGGTTAAAATAATATCCTACTTATGCATTTGCTAAAACAATTTCAAAAATCCGGAAGTTTTCTGCTTCTCCTTATTTTGACTCTGATTACATCCTCTGTTTTCGCTGAAATTGGATTGCAAGGATATATTATAAATTTAAGAATCAAAAATTGTTCTGATACCGTACTTTATCTCAACCACTATGCAGGTGATGATATCAGCAATGATGATACGGCAAGATTGAACTCTTCCGGTGACTTTGTTTTTGAAGGCAAAAACAAGCTCGACCAGGGATTGTATTTCGTTTCATCGGATGCTAAAAAAAAATATTTTGATTTTTTCGTAACGGATTCGCAGCATATTTCATTTGAGTACAACCCATCAGATTTGGTGCATTCTTTGACTACCACGGATACAATTGAAAATAAAAAGTATTTTGAAATTCTTTCCTACCTGGCAAATAATTCCAATTCAACGACCTTCAGACCCTGCGATTCACTTACTTATATTCTTTCCCATTCGGATATTTCAGCTCCTTTTCTCAGGCAAATAATAAGTAAACCTTTTGGCATAATGAATTTAAACGAAAAGTATGTGAAAGCCTGCATATTACCTTTGGATTATCAGCATTTTTACGAAAGTATCAAACAGGAAAAGAACAAATTCGCTTTGAGAATCTACCTGGATCATTATTTTGATAACCTGGATTTTTCTGATTTCAGGCTTATGAATACTCCTGTTTTCAGCCAACGGATTGATCAGTTTATTGACACTATATCAGCAATTCCGGGATTACCTTTACAGGCAGAAGTTGATCGCCTGATTGCCCTCGCTTCCGCTGATAAACTAACCGAGGAGTTTGTTGCATGGCATTTGATAAGCCGATTTAATACGTACTATTTCCTGCCTGGAAATGATGCCCTTTATGTTCATATAGTCAAAGACTATCTCGAAAATGGCAAGATTGCCTGGTATTATCCCGTAGTTCAGCAAAGGGAATCAGAACAGGCAAGGAAATTTGAACCACTCTTAAACGGCAAACTCGCTCCGGATCTTGAAGTGCCTGATACATCCGGTATATTTCAATCCTTATATTCCGTGAAATCCCGTTATACTTTGTTGCTTTTCTGGGCAAGTTCATGCAGTCACTGCCGTGATGAAATGCCATCCGTTATCAAATTTTATAAGGATTTTAAAAAGGATTTTGATGTCGAAATATTTGCTGTGAGTACCGATACGTCTTCCGTCAGGTGGAAATCTTATGTGCGGCGTCATCAGTTGCCCTGGATTAATGTTTTCGGGCGCAAAGGACACCAGAGTTATTTCCGTCTTTATAATATCCAGGTAACACCTACACTGTTTCTTTTGGATGATAAGAAAACAATCCTGGCCAAATACCTTACTCCTGAGAAAGCCGCAGAAATAATAAGACAAAGAGAATTGGAAAAGGAAGGAAAATGATTTTCAGCGTATTTCATTGCAATATATGTCAGTAGTATTTTATATCACTCTGTTAATCGCTAATCGTCATTTTGCAGCTATTACAACGCTGGTATTTAATAAGTTATCAATTTTTCCTAAACTATCTCCGAATACAACCTCATAAACTGTACTCTCTCGAATTCAGCAGGATTTGCGATACCATTCTGGTTCATTTTACCTCTGAAAGCATCAATGGTTTTGTATCCTTTTTCGTCCATCCAATTCTCAATACCTTTTAGTATATCCGAAATTACAGGGTAACCATGCTTATAAATGGCAGAAACTACTTCGATGGCAGTTGCCCCTGCAAGCAGTTGTTTTATAGCTGTTTCGCCGGTATGAATTCCTGTTGTGGCAACCAGCGGGCATTCAACCCGGCCTGAGAGTAATGCAATCCAGCGCAAAACATGAGAGTATTCTGATGGATCACTAAGCAGGTATTTTGATTGAGTTTCGAGTTTGTTTATATCGATGTCCGGATGAAAAGGCCTGTTAAAAAGTACCAGGCCGGCAATACCGGTTTTGGATAGCTCTATGGCTGTTGTAGCCAGTCCCGAAAGATAATAACCAATTTTAATTGAAACAGGGATTTTAACTTGTTTTAAAACTGCTTCGATAATTTCGAAATATACTTTTTCGTTTTCGGCTGAACTTTTCAATGTATTAGACGGAAGCACATAAACATTAAGTTCGAGAGCGTCGGCACCTGCTTCTTCAATTTTCCGGGCAAAATAATGCCAGTCGTAGGCTGAGGTACAGTTAATACTTGCAATAACAGGTATATCAATAGCTTTTTTTGCTTCCGCTACAAATGAAAGAAATTTTCGTAATGTTAAATCTTTGGCATGATCGGCCAGGTAAGAATATGCTTCTTCATAATCATATTCTCTTTCACTGAGAACGGATTGATATCCTTTATGAAAAGAATGGCTTTTATCTTTTTCGGTTTCATCAAGATAGCTATCCATTTCGTGCAAAATCTGTTCTTCAAAAATGGATTTTAACACAACTGCTCCTGCTCCGTTTTCGGCAGCTTGTATTACACCGGCAACAGTTCCGGTCATACCTGAGCTACCGGCAATCACAGGATTTTTTAATGTTAAGCCAAGATAATGGGTCGACAGATCAGCCATAATGATATTCTTTAATAAGGTTTTTTAGTGTAACAAAGATAGAATACTCTTTTAATGAAATTTACTTCTAATTAAAGATTCTTTTATTTTTTTTTGTCTTGCTATATTACGGTTTTCATCTATCATAATAAATGTGAACGCTTGTATTGCAATAGAATATAAAAATCACATTTAAGAAAAGGAAATTGAATACCTGAAAATTGATATGATGATTAGTCAGGCCACGTTAACTTTCAGTATCATGCTTAATTATTACGTTATGAATAGCTCTATCTTTGCACCCCTAAAAGTATAGTAAAGAATGTTAAAAGAAGTTTTGCTTCGTTCACTACATCTTACTTGCAAAGGAATAGATGAAATACAACATCCGCAGGTTGTTATCGAAAACCTCTGTATTCCTATAAATAAAAGTTCCCGTTACAGTCTTTTGCATCAAACAAACCAGGTTCACCTTCCATCTCTTTTTATGAGTACTTGAACCAGGATTAAATATTGAGTGAAAACTTAGTTATGTTGTTAGTTTTAAGCTAAAAATTCTTGCCTTTTTATGAAAAAAGATTTACCATCGAAGCATAATGCCCTTTCTATTGCAGGGATTGTAATAACAATGGGAATTGTTTTTGGTGATATTGGCACCTCTCCACTTTATGTTATGAAAGCTATCATCGGAGGATCAAGAGGGACTATTGAAACTGATTTTATTCTTGGAGCTATTTCATGTATTATCTGGACACTAACATTACAAACCACTATAAAATACGTTTTAATTACATTGAGGGCCGATAACAGGGGAGAAGGTGGAATAATGGCTCTGTATGCTTTGGTCCGTAAACGAAGGGCGTGGCTTTTTGCAGTTGCTATTATAGGTGGCAGTGCATTGCTGGCTGACGGTATTATTACCCCTTCAATTACTATTGTTTCAGCTGTTGAAGGCTTGCAACTGCAGTTTCCTGATTTGGAAATCTTACCTATTGCTTTGGCTATTTTAACAACGTTATTTCTTGTTCAGCAATTTGGTACTTCGGCAATAGGCAAATCATTCGGCCCCATGATGATTATTTGGTTTGGAATGCTCGCGGTACTTGGTTTTACGCAGCTTACACAGCTTCCTGTCGTATTAAAAGCTTTCAATCCGTATTATGCAGCTCATTTGCTTTATCATTATCCCCATGGTTTTTTACTGCTTGGCGCTGTCTTCCTTTGTACAACAGGAGCTGAGGCATTATATTCGGACCTCGGGCATTGCGGTATCGGTAATATCAGGGTAAGCTGGATTTTTGTTAAAATCAGCCTCATTTTGAATTATCTTGGCCAGGGAGCCTGGATATTAATGGCGCACAAACCTGGAATTATTTTACCCAATCCTTTTTTCGCAATCATGCCGTCCTGGTTCCTTCCGTTGGGTGTAATGATAGCAACTATGGCAGCAATAATAGCCAGCCAGGCTTTGATAAGTGGTTCATACACAATTATTAGTGAAGCAATACAGCTTAATTTCTGGCCCAAAGTACGTGTAAGTTATCCTACTACCCGCAAAGGTCAGATGTACATTTCATCGATAAACTGGTTTTTATTTGCCGCTTGTGTAATCGTTATCCTGATATTTCAGACCTCTTCTAATATGGAAGCCGCATATGGCCTGGCTATTACCATTACAATGATCTCGACCACTTTGCTGATGGTGTTCTATCTTCAGAAAATAAAACGAAAACCAGTGCTTATCCTTTTATTTATGATTGTGTATTTTGCAATCGAAGGCACTTTCCTGGCAGCTAATTTGGCGAAATTTATTCATGGAGGATGGTTCACCATTCTGCTGGCAGGTATAATCGCATTTGTTATGTATGCATGGCAACGGGGACGAAGGGTTAAAAACCAGTTTACAAGGTTTGTGAAAATTGAAGACTATTATCAAACAATCAAAGATATAAGCAAGGACAATACCATCCAGAAATACGCAACCAACCTTGTGTATGTTACCCATGCTGATTATGCTACGGATATTGAGACCAAGATTCTTTATTCAATATGCAATAAAAATCCCAAACGTGCTGACACATATTGGCTGCTTCATGTTCATATAACGGATGAGCCTCATACGATGGAGTATTCTGTTGATCAACTTATTCCAGGAGTACTGATGCGTGTTGAATTCCGCCTGGGATTTAAAGTTCAGCCACGTGTAAACCTATTTTTCCGGCATGTAATCGAAGAACTTGTTGCCAAAAAAGAAATCAATCTTGAATCAGGATATCCTTCTTTGCGCAAGCATCATATTCCTGCCGATTTTCACTTTATCATAATCCGTCGCATCCAGAACTACGATTTTGATTTTCCTGCTTTCGAACAGTTTATAATGGATGTTTACCGATGGCTAACCAGGATGTCAACCTCCGATATACGTGCCTACGGACTTGACACAAGCAATGTTTTAGAGGAAAAAGTTCCTTTTGTTATTGATTCGGGAAAGAGACATCAGTTGAAAAGAACTAAATAGGAAATGTTGATTTTTATTCCTGAAGTGTGCTCTGTGAAGTATGATGACGCGGTTGGTTTTGGGTTCTCAAAAAGCATCAATGCTTGCAATATTGAATCACAAATTCAGAAGTATTAACTGCCTTACAGTTTCGTGTTTTAGGATAAAAAGCCTCAACTATATCGGTAAGTTCCAGACGAAAACCCCCAACAGTACTACTGCCACTCCGCAAACTAT
>JBBQGD010000103.1:0-12459 GCA_038322655.1 Bacteroidales bacterium
CTGCCGACACTTCCTGTTTTTCTAACCGGGGAATTGAAAATTGACGAAGGAAAAACAGGTCTTATCCTTGCCGTATACACGCTAGCTGCATTACTCATCAGACCCTTTACAGGTTTTATGATCGACAGGTATGGCCGTAAACTCTTTTATATATTCTCTTTATTATTGTTTGCAGTCATATTTATTGGTTATCCTCTGGCAGGAGCATTTGGGTTGATTCTGATAGTCCGTTTTGTACATGGGGCTGTTTGGGGTGTTGCAACCACAACAGGAAGTACACTTATAGTTGATATAGTGCCAGCCGAAAGACGTGGTGAAGGAATTGGTTTGTATGGTTTGTCAATGACATTTCCAATGGCAATGGGCCCGTTTTTTGGCATTCTGCTTACACAAAACAATAACTATACCCTGATGTTTTTATTTGCCGGTATTCTTGCTTTTGCCGGATTTCTACTCTCTTTGTTTATAAAATACCCGGTAATCACTCATGCAGGTAAAACGGCATTTTCATTTCGTAACCTGCTTGAATCCAAGGCACTTCCTGTAACATTCAATCTTTTAATTGTAAATATCAGCTATGGGGGCCTGGTTTCGTTTATTTCGCTGTATGCCTTGAAAACCGGAATCGGGAATGCAGGGATATTTTTCATTGTTTTTGCAAGCGGAATAACATTGGCACGTGTTTATATGGGTAAAATCTTCGATCGTCATGGGCCGAAATCCCTTGCAATAACAGGAATTCTATTGCTTGCAATCGGGCATACCATGCTGGGACTTATTATTAATTTTGCTGGTTTTATGATTGCCGGTTTCCTGCTTGGATTAGGCAGTGGAGTAGTATTCCCTACATTCCAGGCAATGGTAAATAATCTTGTTCCTCCCACACGACGAGGTGCAGCCAATTCAACACTTTTCTCAGGTCTTGATCTGGGTATCGGTCTGGGAATGCTTATAACAGGATTCCTTGCCCAGGCAATCGGTCTGCCTTATACCTATCTTATTTTTGGTATATTAAACGTCATTGCACTGCTCTATTTTTTATATGTTTCGCTGGTTCACTATCAGAAAATACTTATTAAATCAATCAACTAAAACAATGATGTGTTTCATAACACAAGTCATTGTTTACAGAACAAAACTGAAAAGAGTTTTCCTCACTGAAATTCATATACAGAATAAATATCTTTAGAACATGGCATGTAAATATATTTTGTAACTTCGCGCTCCATTACGGAGTAATAAACTGTGTAATTATTATTGAAATTGATTGGAGAGGTGGCCGAGTTGGTCGATGGCGCACGCCTGGAAAGTGTGTATACCTCAAAAGGGTATCATGGGTTCGAATCCCATCCTCTCCGCAAATTATTTTCCTCAGGCAGAATCAATCAATATATTAAACACAAAATTCAATTTAGTGACACTATGAAAAAAGTAATCACATTCATGGCATTAGCTTTAATGCTGACTATCGGGTTATCGAATTTTGCATTGGCACAGGATCAAACTGCAACTTCTGATTCAAATAGCGCAGCACAGGTTGACCAGGTTTCAACTCCATCTACAGAAACCACTGAAGCTCCGGTTGAGGAATCTCTGTCATTCCACCAGGTTCTGAAGAATAAGTTTATTGAGGGAAATGCTAAATGGATGACTCCCATATTGTTGTGCCTGATTATCGGTTTAGCCCTTAGTATTGAGCGAATTATTTATCTGAATCTTTCAACAACTAACACAACTAAATTACTGAATAGTGTTGAAAGCGAACTTCAGGCTAACGGGATAAGTGCTGCCAAAGAGGTATGTAAAAATACGAGGGGCCCCGTTGCTTCTATTTTTTACCAGGGTCTGGATAGGTACAATGAGGGAATTGATATTGTTGAAAAATCCGTAGTTTCCTATGGAGGTGTTATGATGGCGCGTCTCGAGACCAATCTTTCGTGGATCACATTATTTATTGCCTTGGCACCTATGCTTGGGTTCCTTGGAACTGTCGTAGGTATGGTTCAGGCTTTCGACTCAATAGAAGCAGCAGGTGATATTTCGCCAACTGTTGTAGCCGGTGGTATGAAAGTTGCTTTGCTTACTACCGTTTTTGGTTTGATCGTAGCAATTATTCTACAGGTTGTTTATAATTATCTGGTTGCAAAAGTTGAATCCATTGTTAACACAATGGAAGACTCAACTATCAGTTTCATGGATATACTTGTGAAAAACAAACATGCTAAAAACTAATAAACTATGGATAGCTTAATTACTATCGGGCTATATATAGCTTATTTTGCGCTGTTTATAGCTGTCGCGTCACTTATCATTTTTCCGATAATTACCATACTAAAAGGTAACCTGAAAAATGCTAAAGGTACGCTTGTCGGAGTAGCTATTCTTGCCGGAATAGCTATTTTATCCTATATTATTTCACCTGCTGATCAGGGGTTGTTTTATACCAAAATGAATGTATCAGCCGGAATGTCAAAACTTATAGGAGGCGGCCTAATCACTACATATATTATTTTAGCCGGGCTTGTAATCATAACGATATACACAACGGTTATTAAATGGTTTAAATAAACCATAAAATCCTAATTGTTATGGCAAGATTAAGTCCTGAGTTAAATACAGGGTCGATGGCAGATATATCATTTTTGCTTCTCACCTTTTTCCTGTTGACATCTTCAATTGATACAGATCAGGGTATTAGCAGAAAACTTCCACCCCCTCTCGATCCCAAAAATCCTCCTCCCAACATAGATATCAAAGAGCGCAATGTTTTAAAAGTGCTTGTCAGTAAGAGTAATGCTCTGCTCGTTCAAGGTAAGTATATTGATATCCGGGATCTGAAGACAACCGCAAAAAACTTTCTGGCCAATCCTCAAAACAGGCCGGACCTTCCGGAAAAGGATGAAAAAGACATTCCAGGTTTAGGAAAGATAATGGTTTCAAAAGGTATAATTTCACTTAAAAACGACCGTGGAACTTCATATGATACATATATTAATGTGCAGAATGAACTTGCTGCTGCAATCAATGAACTGCGTAATGATTTATCAAAGCAGAAGTATGGTGTGAAATTCAGTGATCTTTCCAGCGAAAAAAGTGATGCCATTGCAAAAGCTGTTCCGGTAGCGATATCAGAAGCTGAACCTGAAAATATAGGAGGCAAATAATATGGCACGTTTTAAAAAGGCCGGCTCGCGTAAAGTCCCTGGTATAAATACCGGATCCATGTCGGATATTATCTTTATGTTCCTGTTCTTTTTTATGGTAATTACAACCATCCGGCAGGTTACCCCACTGGTTAAGATAAAACCTCCTACCGCGACCGAAGTACAAAAACTGGAAAAGAAAGCGCTTGTGAGTTTCATCTATATCGGCCAGCCGATACAATCGAAGTATGGGGATGAGTCGCGTATTCAACTTAACAATTCTTTTTCTTCTGTTTCAGATATACAGGCGTTTGTGGCAGCTGAGCGCCAGTCGCGCAACGAGGCTGACCGGAAGTTGCTTACCACATCGCTTAAAGTTGACGGTGATACCAAAATGGGCATTGTTACCGATGTGAAACAGGAACTGCGAAAAGCAAATGCTCTGAAAATAAATTATTCAACCCGTAAAAAAGGTAAGGTTACAGAATAGTCAAAATATCATGCCATTATAATAAAAAGATTGCCAGGCAATGGCAATCTTTTTTGTTTTCCGGAAGCATAAAGAATAAAATAGTAGGTCCGAACAAGCGGAAATCAATTGAGTTCAGTTATTCTTATTAAAATATTTTGTTATTCAAGAATTTGTATTGTAAAGAATTAAAGAATGCGCGCTTTGATGGCTTTTATCTAAATCCTGGCTCTTCGTGTAAAAGTCAGCCTGTATATGAAATACAATAAAACTGTAACTCCAACAATGCTGATTAAGGTGAATAAGGCGGTATTGTCCATACCGAAGTTTTCGGCATTAGTATAAATAATGCCTTTGCGGGAAAGAAATTCGACAATTACGGATAAAAAGTTATTGGTAAAATGCGCCACAATAGGTAACCATAAACTTCCGCTCCAGAAAAACAGATAACCTAAAACCGTTCCCAGTAAAAACCGTGGCAGAAATCCATAAAACTGCATATGGATAGCTGCAAAAATGAAAGAAGAAATGAAAACGGCCAGGTGCACATTTTTTGTCCAGTCTTTAAATAATGTAGCTAGCGCTCCTCTGAAAAGGATTTCCTCTGCAAAAGCTGGAAGAATGGCAATCATAAAAATATTTAACAGTAGTCCGTTCATCGATGTTGTTGAAAGAAATGCTTCTGTGATCGTATCACCCTGGGTTTCGGCATTTTTCATCCAGTTTTCAACGGATGAAAGACCTTCAGGTAGTGAAAGGTAGCTGTTAAGTTCATTGGCCCATCCGATAAGTGGTTGTGCAAATACGATCAGAAATGCAGATAATACTATTGGTACATAATTGAATGATTTGCGAATGTCAAGGTATATTTTGCTTCCCGACGTACAAAGCCACATATAAATAACTGCTGGCAGTAAAAATCCAAATGCTGTATTAATAATCTGAATTACTTTCATGGCATTTACTAGGGATGCGCTGGAGTAGTCCGGAACAGAGAGCAGTCCGATAATACCTGTTCCGAAAAAAGGAACCAGTACCAGAATCCCAATTAATATGGAAAACAGCAGAAAACTGATTACCAGTGTTAACAGCAGGATTAGCTTACTGAAACTATTTAATTGACTATACGCGCCTTTGAGCATAATGTGGTGTTTACGGCAAAAGTAGTGAATATGATTTAATCCTAAACCTGGGTTATTGTTGCTATTTTTGCATCTGATAAATGCTTTATAATGATAATAGGAAAAACTGATTTCGGGGAATTCCCGGTTATCCTTGCTCCATTGGAGGATATTACCGATTCAGCATTCCGGACAATATGCAGGGCTTATGGTGCTGATATGGTTTATACTGAATTTGTGTCGTCGGAAGCACTGGTAAGATCGGCTGTGAAAAGCAGTAATAAAATGATGTTCAGTGAAAGAGAGCGGCCAATCGGAATCCAGATATTCGGGAACAATGTTGAGGCTATGAAAAATGCGGCAGTGCTGGCTGAACAGCAAAATCCTGAACTGATTGATATTAACTTTGGCTGTCCGGTCCGCAAAGTCGCCATGAAAGGCGCCGGAGCCGGCCTGCTCAATGATATTCCACTTATGGTAGCTATCACCCGCGAGGTAGTAAATGCGGTAAGGTTGCCTGTAACCGCGAAAACAAGGCTTGGCTGGGACGAAAACAATAAAATTATTGCAGATGTTGCTGAACAACTTCAGGATGTGGGAATACAAGCACTTACAATTCATGGCCGGACAAGAGCCCAGATGTATTCAGGCGAAGCAGACTGGACCCTGATAGGGGAAGTAAAGAATAACGCCAGGATGAAAATTCCGGTGATTGGAAACGGGGATATAACCAATGCTCAAAAAGCCGCTGAAATGTTCAACAAATATGGGGTGGATGCTATTATGATCGGAAGAGCTGCAATCGGCAACCCATGGATATTTAAAGAAGTGAAGACATTTATACAGAATGGCGAAGTTGTTACTCCTCCTGATTTACAGGAGAGGATTGCAGTTAGTTTGTCTCATCTAAAGCTTGCCATTGAGAAAAAAGGTGAGCGAAAAGGAATTATTGAGATGCGTAAGCATTATGCCGGATATTTTAAAGGATTGCCAGGCTTTAAGAAAGTGAGAATGGATATTCTCACCAGGAATAGTTTTGTAGAGATAGAGAAACTTCTATTGGATTTATCAGATTCATGACACTTTTTCAGATGAATTACTGTCTATTTTTTGTCACAGAATTTAAATTATATGATCTGAAGCTAGTTTATTATTTATCACACAATAATTGGCTTTAAGAGCAAAGACTGGTTAATTCACAGTTTTAACATCATCCGACAACTTAATTATACCGTTTGAAACAACCGCATAAGTTACTTTATTATAATATTAATTGTTTAAATATCAGTACTATAAACTCAAGTAAAAACACTTTATTTCTTTAAAATAATTTGAACAAATAGTGAGCAGTCATGTTAACACTGTGCAAAAAATGAAATTTGCGAAATATGAATTTAATGGGGACAAACTCATCTGAAAGAGAATAAAAGTCCCGGATTGGGAATTTTACATTATTTTTGATTTTTCTAGTTACTTTTCCCTTTTTAGGAAATTAAACTATGAAAAGGACACTTTATGGATACGTTTAAAATTTTTATAGTTGAAGATGATATAATGTATGCGAAAATACTTTCGTATCATTTATCGCAAAATCCGGATTATGACGTAACTGTCTTTACCTCAGGCAAGGAGTTGCTGGCTAACCTGTATAAGGGACCTTCAGCCATTTCGTTAGATTTCAATCTTCCAGATATGAGTGGATTCGATGTGTTGAAACGTATAAGGGAATTTGATCCTGAACTGCCGGTAATAATCGTATCGGGACAGCAGGATATTTCAACCGCTGTCGAACTGCTGAAAAAAGGTATTTATGATTATGTACTAAAGGATCCGGATACCAAGGACAGGATCTGGTCGGTAATGCGAAATATCAAATCAAATTTCAACCTCAAGCAACGGATTTCGAATCTTGAAGATGAAATCGGGAAAAAATATGAATTTAATAACTTGATAAAAGGGGATAGCCCGGCTATTAATGCTGTATTCCGCCTTATCGAAAAAGCAACCAAAACCAACATTACGGTTTCAGTACATGGTGAAACAGGTACAGGTAAAGAGTTGGTAGCTAAAGCAATACATTTCAATTCTAAAAGAAAAAACAAACCTTTTGTCGCTGTAAATGTAACAGCAATTCCCCGCGAACTTATTGAAAGCGAGATGTTCGGTCATGAGAAAGGTTCATTTACCGGGGCCAATAACCAGCGAATCGGGCGATTCGAAGAAGCCAACCATGGTACACTGTTTCTTGACGAAATAGGCGATATGGACCTGAATATGCAGGCTAAATTACTCAGGGTATTACAGGAAGAAGAAGTGGTGAGGGTTGGTTCAAATAAAGCACAAAAGCTTGATGTCCGTGTAATTGTGGCTACGCATAAAAACCTTCTCGAAGAAGTTAAAAAAGGTACTTTCAGAGAGGATTTGTACTACAGGCTGTTAGGATTACCTATCGAACTTCCTCCATTGAGGATGAGAAGTAATGATATATTTTTATTGGCAAGGTTTTTTGTAGATGAATTCTGTTCAAAAAACAGTATGCCTAAACTAATTATCTCAGCTGATGCCATGGAGAAATTCCGCAAATATCCTTTCCCTGGTAACGTGCGCGAGTTAAAAGCTATTGTCGAGCTGGCAGCGGTAATGACAAATACCAATACCATTCATGCCGAAGATGTTAAATTGCCTAATACTACCGCAATGCTTGATTTTGTTAACGAAGAAGCTACTCTCGACGATTATATAAAAATTATTATAACCCATTACCTGAATAAGTACGATAATAAAGTACGTTTAGTTGCAGACAAACTTAATATTGGTAAGACGACCATCTACCGTATGTTAAAAGACGAAGGTAGGGACCTTAATTAGTTCCGTAAGAAGTTGATATAGTTAAACAAAGAGAGGCGCTACAAAGCGTCTCTCTTTGTTTAGTTTCCTCAAGGGTTTGCTAAAAATTTTTAACTCTATCTTACTTCACTGCCATTACCGAAAACCTTCGTCGGTGATACAAAGCAAAGTTTTCCGTCTTTATCTTCTGCAGTCAGTATCATTCCTTTCGATTCAATTCCTTTTAGGTTTCTCGGGGCCAGATTGGCGAGTAGTACCACTCTCTGCCCAATAATATCTTCGGGGGCAAAATGTTCGGCAATCCCTGAAACGACAATTCGTTTGTCAATGCCTGTATCCAGTGTCAGTTTTAGCAATTTGAGAGTTTTGGCTACTTTTTCGGCTTCAGTAATGGTGGCAATTCTCAGATCGAGTTTGGTAAAATCATCGTAAGTGATTTCAGGTTTCTGGGGAGCAACAACACCGTTTTCGGCAGCGTTTTCGGCTTTGGTATCCGTGAGTCTTTTCACCTGTGCGGCTATTACGTCATCTTCAATACGATCGAACAGCAAAGCCGGCTGATTTAGTTTATGCCCTGGCTGCAATAAAGTACACGATCCTGCTTCCGACCATGTTCCCAGGTCTGAATTTAGCATTCCGAGTAGCCGCGCTGAAGTAAACGGTAGGAAAGGCTCACAAAGTATGGATAAGTTGGCGCAAATCTGCAACGAAATATTAAGGTTAGTTTTTACTTTTTCAGGATTTGTCGCAAAGTTCTTCCAGGGCTCCGTTTCAGTAAGATATTTATTTCCAAGCCTGGCCAGGTTCATCATCTCATTCAAAGCTTCGCGAAAGCGATAACTTTCTATACTGGAAGCGATACGCGCCGGAAACTCTGCAATTTCATCCATTGCGGTCTTGTCAGTATCATTTACTTCGCCCAATGCAGGCACTTCGCCACAATAGTATTTGTGAGTAAGCACGAGTGTGCGGTTTACAAAATTTCCGAATATGGCCAGTAACTCGCTGTTATTTCGCGACTGGAAATCCTTCCATGTGAAGTCGTTATCCTTGGTTTCGGGAGCGTTTGCGGCAAGTGTATATCTCAATACATCCTGTTTGCCCGGGAAATCAACAAGGTATTCGTGAAGCCATACGGCCCAGTTGCGGGAAGTTGAAATTTTATCACCTTCCAGGTTCAGGAATTCGTTGGCAGGCACATTATCCGGCAATATATAGGAGCCTTCGGCTTTTAACATAGCCGGAAAAATAATACAATGGAAAACGATATTATCTTTTCCGATAAAATGCACCAGTTTGGAATCGTCTGATTTCCAGTACGGAACCCAGTCTTTTCCGGTTTGGGCTGACCATTCACGGCTGGCTGAAATATAACCGATAGGAGCATCAAACCATACATACAACACTTTCCCTTCGGCTCCTTCAACAGGAACTTTAACGCCCCAATCAAGGTCGCGGGTAACGGCACGGGGTTGCAGCCCGCTGTCGAGCCACGACTTACATTGCCCGTAAACATTCGTTTTCCAGTCGTCGCGGTGCGATTCGAGAATCCATTCTTTCAGCCATTTTTCATATTGATCAAGCGGTAAGAACCAGTGCCTGGTTTCTTTCATTACGGGTATATTCCCGCTGAGAGCTGATTTCGGATTGATCAGTTCAGTCGCGCTCAGGGTCGATCCGCAATTTTCGCACTGGTCACCATAAGCACGTTCATTTCCGCAACGCGGACAAGTACCGGTTATATATCGATCAGCCAGGAATTGCTGGGCTTCCACATCGTAATACTGCTCACTTTCTTTTTCAATAAACTGGTGGTTGTCATATAATTTTCTGAAAAATTCAGAAGCTGTTTCGTGATGAACAGGAGCGGAGGTACGGCTATAGATATCGAATGAAATGCCTAGTTCTTCGAAGGATTTTTTTATAATTTTATGGTATTTATCCACAACCTGCTGAGGAGTTATACCTTCTTTTTGTGCCCTGATAGTAATTGGAACGCCATGCTCGTCGCTGCCACCAATAAACAATACATCACGCTTGTTTGAGCGCAAATATCTTACATAAATATCAGCCGGAATATACACGCCGGCCAGGTGCCCGATATGGATGGGGCCGTTGGCATAAGGCAGGGCAGATGTAACGGTATAACGTTTAAAAGTTTTGGTGCTGTTGTCGCTCATAATTCTCCTCCTGGTAAAAATAGTTTGCAAAGATACTGAATAGGATATGAATAGAAATGGCTTTTTGTAAATGTATTGGAAGGATTTAGGTTTTAGGGGTTGGGTTTTAGGAAGCCAGATCTCCTGTCTTTTTACTTCTTTTAAAGCGTTTTCTTTGGAATCCAAAGTTGAAATTGAGGTTCTTTTTATTGCTGAGGAACGGAAAACACAGAGTAGAATTTCCTATATAGTCTTTATCTCTATGTGGTTTTTTCAAGGTATTACTCACTTTTAAAGGAATATCAGAATCAATAACATGCATTTTTTCTTCTCTAAGCTTCGTGCCTCCTTATTTTTTCTTTTTACAATAGAATAAAGAATTACCCAATGATTCATTACTTTTGATATTTCAAATTCATTTAAATGATCACTCCACCTTGCCTGAAAGCCGGCGATAAAATAGCCATCGTGGCAACTGCCCGAAAGGTCAGTCCTTCTGAAATGGATATTGCCATCAGCACATTCCGCTCGTGGGGATTGCAGGTAGTCACCGGGCCGCATTTATTTGGCGAAAACAACCAGTATTCAGGCACTGATGAAGAACGGGCATTTGATTTGCAGATGATGCTGGATGATAAAGATATCAAAGCCATCATGTGTGCCAGAGGCGGTTACGGCACAGTTCGGATTATTGATAGTTTGAATTTTTCTAAATTCGAGGAACATCCAAAATGGATTGTTGGATATAGTGATATTACAGTTTTGCATTCACATATTCAAACTCAAATGGGCATTGAAACCCTGCAAGCAATTATGCCGATCAATTTCCCGGATGAAGGCTCAGCTGAAGCAATCAAATCATTGAGGAAAGCATTGTTTGGCGAAACACTCCATTACAATACCGGGAATCATCCGTTGAATATTTCTGGCAGTGTTTCCGGTGTGCTTACAGGTGGAAATCTATCTATGCTTTATTCGCTCACGGGCACACCTTCAGATATCCAGACCCGGGACAAAGTCCTTTTTATTGAAGACCTTGACGAGTATTTGTACCATGTAGATCGCATGATGATAAATCTGAAACGAAGCGGGAAGCTATCAGGAATTAAAGGACTTATTGTAGGTGGTTTAACCAAAATGAATGACAATAGTGTTCCTTTTGGAAAACAGGCTGATCAGATTGTAGCAGAATACGTACATGAAGCCGGAATACCGGTCTGTTTCAACTTTCCAGCAGGCCATATTGCCGATAACCGGGCACTGATTCTGGGTCGGAAAATTCAGTTGGATATTGGGGCTAATGAGGTTTCGCTTCAGTTTTTGCCGGGAGGTGATGCTGCAAAACCAGGCGGTTTGTTTCGCAAAATCCTGAAACCGACACTCTTTTTCCTGGGATTTTTTGTTTTTATGTATGTTATGCTTTACCTCATAAGATTATTTTTAAAATAGAGATATTTCAGATAGGAATTGCCGGAACTGAAACATTGAAACTTGAAACATTGAAATTTTTCAAATGGCAGATCATAACGAACTCGGTAAAATAGGTGAAGAACTGGCTGAAAAGCATCTCCGGCGTATAGGCTACAAAATATTACATCGCAACTGGCATTTTGGTCACGATGAACTTGATATTATTGCCCGTGATGGCGAATGGCTTGTAATTGTGGAGGTGAAAACCCGCACCACTGATCGCTACGGCGAACCTGAAATGGAAGTGAAACCAACAAAAATGAAAGCTATTGTCAGGACTGCTGATGCCTATATTCAGTTAGCAGATTTCAAAGGGGAAACCCGTTTTGATGTGATCGGGATATTGCTGGGAGGTGGGAAAGTGGTATTAAACCATATCAAGGATGCGTTTATGGCAAGAATGTAAAAAAAATGAAAAGTGAAAAGAGAAAAATGAGGAGTGGTTTATTTTGATTCACAGATAACGCGTTTCTAAGATGAAAGGTTTTTAAACCTGTAGCATATGAAATAAACTATTCTTTTGAATGAAAAACCAGCAACGGCTTTCCTGTTTCGCTGTAAATTTTGCGTGAAACGCTCGGGGTAAACATTTTTTCGAGCAGGTTACGCTTGTGCGTTGTAACAGCAAGGGCATCTATTTCATTATCCCTTATATACGTTTCGAGGCCGTTTATAACATTTTCACTGATAATATTATTAAATGTAATATCAATGCCTTTGTATTCATTTTTCAGATGCACTTTGAGTTCATCAAGTTTAACGATGTCCCATGCTTTCTTCTCAATAACACAAATATGTACGCAATGTATCTTTATTTTAAAAGGAGACAACATCTGTATAAGTCGGTTGAGGGCTGAGTAGTCTGTAGGATCCAGATCCGTAGCATACAGTATTGATTTTATTTCTCCTATCATCTTGGCAGTGCCGGCTGGAAGTGCCAGGACAGGAACTGTTGAGTCCTCAATTACTTTATTTGTAACTCTTCCAAAAGCTTTGTAATTATCCCTGGTAAGTCCGCGGGTGCCCATAATAATGATAGCCGGCTTATAAGTTTCGATGTACTCAAGTAATTCGTCGGTGCTGAAGCCATTAATAAGCTTTGTTGTAACATGAATTTGTTCCAGATTTTCCTTTATGCACCACATTTTTAGTTTATGCTCCAGTTTGAGCATGTTTTCGCGGGCACTTTTTTCGATTTCACGAAGGCTGTCTACTAATTTTACCTGGTACGAATAATGATCGGCATAAGG
>JBBQGD010000104.1:0-12420 GCA_038322655.1 Bacteroidales bacterium
ATTCAGTTCCATGGTTTCAGCGCCAATGTCGAGGTTGCTTTTGCGCACGGCATTCATCACATCCATTACCGATACGTTAAACGCTTTTAAAGCTTCGGGGTTAAGATCTATCTGGTATTCCTTGATAAAACCACCTACCGATGCAACTTCTGAAACACCTTCGGCTGTGGATAAGCCATATTTTACATAAAAATCCTGTATCGAACGGAGTTCCTGCGGATTCCAGCCACCGTTTGGTTTTCCGTTTTTCGGGTTGCGACCTTCGAGGGTGTACCAATATATCTGACCTAAGGCGGTTGCATCCGGACCTAAAGTTGGTTGAACTCCGTTCGGTAAAGTACCCGAAGGCAATGAACTTAATTTTTCAAGAATACGCGAACGACTCCAGTAAAAATCTATATTATCCTTAAAAATAATATAGATAAACGACATGCCAAACATGGAAGTACTCCGCACGGTTTGCACACCAGGAATGCCAAGTAAAGATGTAGTGAGTGGATAGGTTATCTGATCCTGTATATCTTTGGGTGATCTTCCCATCCATTCGGTAGCCACAATCTGCTGGTTTTCGCCAATATCAGGTATAGCATCCACTGCAACAGGATCACGGGGCAAAAACCCCGATTTCCAGTTAAAAGGCATAAACACAATTCCCAACACCACGAACGAAATCAGGAAGATAAAGGTGATCAGCCTGTTCTCTAAAAAGTATTTGACAAGACGGTTAAACATAGGTAAAAGTTTTGAAATTAAAGGTAATTCATGCTATTAAAAAACAATAAACATCATAGATACCATCATTGCAGTCATCACAATAGCACCACCAATCCACATGGTTGTTTTCATGTTTTTTTTATGGGTATCTTCAGCAGACTTTTGCAGAAAATGATCCGGATTATTTTTGAAAACTGTTAAACATTGTTCAGAATCAAAATAATAATTAGTTCCCTTGTATTCGTAAGTAAAAGAACTTCCCGGCAATACATTATTCCCACATACCTTATCGATTCTTGCAGCTGAACTTGCATGATCACTATGGTTCATAGAATCTGACATGTGTGCGGGCATCATCATCATACAGGATGAAAATGAGAATGTTAATAAAACTATAAAGGTCAATTTCTTTAATGGTACAGTACTCATGTTTAACAAATTTAAGGTTTAATTCAACAAATATTTAATTGGGACAGATATATTTACTCAGGAATGATCAATTTGATTTTATCACCCTTGTAGCCTTTACTGTATTAGAATTATCATTGCCTGCTTTTACAACCAGAAGATATACACCAGGTGGAAGATTCGCACCCGACGACGTACGGCCATTCCAAGTTAAAACATCTGTTTTGTAGCCTTGTGAAAGCAACAACCTGGTAGCGGTTGAACTGACTAATGAACCATTGCTGTTAAATACTTCGAGATGAGCTTTCACACCGGCATCAATAAGGTTAATTTGAAATTCAACCTTAACTTCATTATTGAAAGGGTTTGGGTAAACATTCATACTGGTTATTGAGAGCTGCCTGTTTTCAATCACCTCAAAATTGATGGAAGCTTCGGATGAATTATTAAAAACATCCCACGCTTTAAGTGTAAGGGTATGCGAACCAACGGGAAGAGCAGAAAAATTATAATTTACTACTCCTGACTTATAACTATCGAGGTCGGAATGATAAAAACTATTCATTACAACCGAAGTGGTATTATCACCATCAATAGTTGCTACGATATCATGACCAATTGAATTACTTATTGCATTAATACCGTTTTCATCGTTAAGTTTAGCAATAAGGAAAGGGTTTTCGCCGGTTAATCCACCGTTTTTAAAACTAAGGTTATCGATGAATAAGGCTATTTGTGGTCCAGCATTATCAGAATTTTTATTTCCCGATCCTCCAATCATAAGCTGATTACTGAAGCCTGTGGCATCCATAGAGCTATTGTATGCATAGTAGGATATCTTACCCAGGCCATAGCTATAATTAATATCACGTGGCACAATAAAATTAATTGTAAAGTCTCCCTTTGAAACAGTTGCCTTGCCCTGGTAGATATAATTATCCTGTAAGGTGTATGGATCAGGGTAATCTCCAGCCTGAACCTCGGCTCCTAAAGTATATAGTGTGCGAATCTTATCAAATACTTTTACATCAATTATTCCTGAAAAGGTGGTAAGTTTATTTCCGGCCAGATCAGCAATGATCCCTTTGATCTCAACAGGTTCCATACCAGAAATGGTATCAGGTTTCGGGCTTATCTCATGTCCGTTTATCTGGGTTGTAATTACCCTGTTTATAGGATATGCGAGAGTTAGCGCAGGATCGCCAAGCAAAACAAAGTTACGTATGAGTAAGGTTCCATAACTGCCTCCCAACCTGTTTTTTGCAGATGCGATGACATCGCCAAAGCGGGGATTTACACCATTAAATTTTGAAAAAAGAGTATCGTAGAAATACATGGTGAGCTCGATATTTGTACCTGCATTGGAAAGCCGTGTAGATGTAAACAAAGCAACTGCGCCGCCAACCGGATTAAGGAAAACAAATTCGCCTGCTGAAACTCTTCCCGGGTCGTCGAAACGGCTAAACTCGCAGGTGGCAGTCATAAAGATGGGCATGTTGTTATAGTTTGTCCACGCTTTAATCATATTAACCGAGAGGATTCCTTCCTCTGCCCAACCAGTTTCACCTCCATGTCCCGTGTAGTTTATTGTGAGAACTCCATTTTCGATATTGGTATTAATTGCATTATTGGCGTCAGGAGCACGTTCCCCGCTGGGAGTAGAAACCTGCTTAATGGCATTGAGATAGATTTTTACCACATTATATCCTGGGGCGTTTTTATTTATCAGAGGTAAGATTTGTTTTTCAACCTGGCGGAAATGCAAATTGTTGTCCCCATCATCAGCAACAAAGCATATTTTGTTCCGCCAGTCGCCCATATTGGCTTCGCTGTTAGTTGCATAAAAAAGGCATTTATCAACTGCAATTTTTGCTTCTTCAACAGTATTAACAGGGAAGCGACCAATCCCAATATCAATGAGACCATTAGCATCATTACCTTCGTTAGGATCAAACAGGCCGAAAAAATCATCACTTGCGATTGAATATACATTATCAATTGACTCTTTGGTTTGAAAAGCAAGAACCTTATTGGTATTTTTAGGAATGTGATCTTTAAAATCATAAGATCCATCACCAAAAAGCAAAAGGTAACGAAGTTTATTGCCTTTGGCAGGCCGATTGTAGAGCAAACGTGCAAAATCACGTAAAGCAACAACGTCAGGCGATCCGGACGAAAATTCGTTGTAAACCTGCTCGTTGGTTACAACACTCATCTTAAAGCCGTCGAGAGTACGATGAAAATCGGCCAACCTGTTAGCTTCAGCCATGAAATCTTTATGCGTGATTATGAGCATATCAGCCGATGTAATTGCATGCAGATCCTGGTTTGTGACTTTTTCGGTAAAGGAGGCTGTCAGAAATGTAGTATTATCCCAGGCAATAAATTGCCTGAGTGTATCAGTAGGTAAAACAAACCTGCTTATATTACTTTGAAGTTCTGTTGCAATATGTTTAACTTTAAGCGGGTTGGTCACTTCCCATATGTTGACAGCGGATGAAGCCCCTTTTAACTGAAAATCAGTTACTTTTCCAACACCAATGGATGAAGGGTCAGCAAACTCCATTTGACCACCGGTAAATTTCAAATCACGGGTCAAATTCAGTTCAACCCAATCGAGCCATCCAATCGAGCTTCCCCCACCATTATACTGGAATGATACTTTTATATTATCAGTTGAAGGGGAAAATGATTTTGTTTCGGTACGTTCGGCACCGTAAATATACTTACTAAAAGTACCTAAAGAAGGATTTGAAACCTGAATGCCATTAACTTTAACTGTATAGCTGGTATTGATTGATGCTCTTGCAATAAGCCTGTAACGAATCCATGCTTGTTTGCCGGTTGTTAAATTAGGGAAGGCAAAATCGGGCAGTTCGAAAACCGGAGAATTGGCATCCATTCTTTCCCCCACCCAATCTTTCCCGGAACTTATCAGATTTATCTGATCTTTTTCATAAACAGCACTTTGTAAGAAACTTGTAGAAGTATAGGTCGGGAGAAGGTTGGATTGTTCCTGATCTTCGATCCGCAGACCATCAACACCACTGAAATTCAAAAAATAGTATGCGTAATCGGAATAGATATTCTTTACATGCTCAAATATCTTTGTTGTTTTATTATAGGCAATTTTATCAGGCGAGGTTCCATAAAAAAGGATGTAATCACCGGGAGCAAAAACAGCAGGATTGGCAGTTATAACTTTGATTGCATTTTCAGTGAGATCGTCGGGACGATAAATGCTGTTTGCTTCCGGCAGGCTACCGCCACCATTTCCAAAAAGCCTGATGGTATTGGGTTTAACCTTTGACATATCAACCCCCATGGACTGTATTTCGGAATAGGTAAGTTTATAAATACCGGTTTTATCCAGCTTAATCTTATACCAATCACCCTGTGCAAGCACTGAATGGGATGCGTAAGCAGTAGATTTTAATGATGCCTCAGGAGTTTTGACAGGAATATAAACCAGGTCAATTGTAAACGATTTGAGGCGCATAATTCCGCCATCAGGATTTACGACAACAGGTTTAAAGTTTAGCATAGCCATGTTCACTCCTCGCTCGGTGCCGTATGAAACAACAGGTGAAAGTACTTCAGAAGGCTGAAGCGGTAATGTGAGCAGATTTATTTGATCAGGGCTGACAGGTTCCCATTCGGTATGAGTAACTAAAATATCACAACTTCCAACATTGGCAGGCAAGGCAAATTTTTCAAAATACCCGGGAGTGAAATTAGTAGCAGGGTCGTTTGATAAACCATCAGCAACCAATGCATACAAGGAGTCGTAGTTTATACCCTGAATTGATTGAACTCCTTTCCAATTGAGCACAACTTTTTTCTGAATACCCTGACCAAAAACAGAAGTCAGAGATAAAAGCATGCCAAGTACAATAATGACTATCTTGTTCATTCTATTCTTACGTTTTGATATTTTATCTGGTCAAAATTTAGAATCAATGTTGTTAAATTGCCTCTTTTAGTTTGAAGAATCTGAACACCGACTGCCGGTTAATTATGTCTACTGGAAGCAGACAGCCTGATGTTCAGAAATCCAATTGGTTGGTTGGAGGAATGCAGAGAATTATTTTATCCCCTGTGCTTCTAAAAAATGATTGATTTTGAATTTTTTATGGAACTCGTCAAATTCACTGATAGAGGCTGTTGTAGGGAACTGCATTTCAATTGCATCGTGCAGTTTGTGATTATCAGGGAAAGCAGCTTTTACATTATTTGGCGTTAATTCCAGAATTTTACCATCACCATCTTTACTAAAATAGTAAGAAGTAATGTATTTTGAAGCTGTGTTTTTAGGATTGCCAACTTGTAACGTTTGTTTAGAATAGATCCAGAGCAAGCTTTTTTCGCTCACCTGAAAATCTTCTTTTCCCTGAAAACGCACAACTTTTTCATCGCAAAGCTGGAAGCCCCATATTTCGGCTTTTTTAAGGTCATAAGATTTACCTTCGTGGATGACTGTGATGTAGTCTTTGCCCAAAAAATCGTTGAGTTTTATTTTGTGCATTTCGTTGGCGCAGTTAATACCATATTCCATTTTACCTGTTTTGAAGTCGGCATATGATTTAAAAACACCACTCTTTTGAGCGAACAATGAACTTGTTCCAATAATGGCAATCCCAGCCATAAGTGCGAATTTTCTTGTTATATTTTTCATGGTAATTTGTTTTTTTTTGTTTTAATTAATGATCAAGTTAATTAGTATTAATTGAAAGTAACTGAGTTTCGCCTGCCAACTTCATGATGTATTCTTTTAGTAAGGCAGCCGAATACTCTGAATTTTTTTAATGCATTTGCGCTGTATCAGCATGATTGTGCATTTGGGTAGAATCGGCAGTTTCCATTTTGACGAGTGTCATGCCGCATTTTGGGCAATCGCCCGGCTTATCGCTTCTAACTTCCGGATGCATAGTACAGGTATAGACAACTTTTTCGCTTGTTTTTGAATCAACAGTAGTAGTTGAAGGGGCAGTATTATTACAGGCATTGAAAGCAATAGCCATAGAAACTGCGAGTATTGGGATGATGATTGATTTTTTCATATTGATCTGGATTTATATTTATTTAATTGGCTTCTAGTACAGCAGTGAACAGTGTGTTTAGTAATTAAAAGTTACATGCCACAACCGTTATGCCCTGAATGTTTATGTGATTTGGTTTCTCCTTTTTGAAGCTTCATGCCACATTTAGGACAATTGCCAGGAGTCATTGAAGTAACTTCAGGGTGCATCGGGCAAGAATACGGAGCAGATTTGAGTTCCAATGCCATGCCACATTTCGGGCATTTACCAGGTGATGAACTTACAACTTCCGGATGCATGGAACATGTATACTGAGGCGTGGCTTTTACTACAAGTTCCATATTGCAAACAGGGCACTGGCCTGGTTTATCACTTTTTATTTCCGGGTGCATGGTACAAGTATATATAACAGGTGTTTTGGGAGAGATATTGCTATTACCTGAAGAGGGATTATTAGATTGAGCGAAAGCAAAGCCCAGGCTTAAAAAGACTAAGTATGCGAGGATGATTTGTTTTTTCATGGCTTCAATTTTTTAACGTGTTAAGGATTTGGTGAGTTAGAGAAATTAATTTATTGATGATGTGATTCGTGTTCGGATAAAGTAACTGTCGGATGGTGGTTGGAATGTGATTGACGAATAGATATTAAATCACGGTTATATTGATTAATTATGGCTGTATCAGCAAAGTGCGTATGGGTTGTCATCATTCCACTTCCATGCATGCTATTACCGCCTATCATGTTGCTGCCCATTGAATTGTCGCCGTCCAACATGGCTTTGCAAAAAGCAAGGTAGTAGATGTTACAAAGTGAATCGTTCAAATGGTAAAGGCGATCTTCAGCCAGGACATTTGGATCAGTATAACTGCCATCAAAACTGACTCTTAATTTTAGTAGACCGTCATTAAATTGTACTTCCTGAAAGCTATTCTGCAAAAGCTTTTCGGATCTTTTTAGGTTGGAATTAATAGCATCCTGTTCACTTTCTTTTTTGCAGCTGAAAGTGATAGCTGCAATTAAAACAGAAGCAACAGCAATTGAAACGAGAGTTTTCATTTTAGTAGTTTTAGTAAGGATTTATAGGTGTTTGGAAACAGCAAAAACCTGAATTGCAAAAAAATGGTCGAATTAATTTTTCATTAAGCATGAAAACATTCGTGATGAAAACAACAGCGGCTCAAAGCCGGGTTGTACTCGCCAGTAATTGAAGGTTAATGCTTAGGGAAAGGGGGAATGATAGAAAAGTAGCGGATATAGTAAAGTATACCAAACAGCAATAAGACTATTGCCTGTAATTATTGGATGCTACCATGAAGGATTACCCCCTGAAAAGAAGGTTTCAGCAACGGAAATTGCCAAAGGATGCCGGCGAATGGCCGGCTATATGATTAAAAACCGCTCGTTGACTGAACATATCAGCAACAGTTGGGATATTTACGTAATCAAATAAATCAATAAAATAAGCAGTATGTAAAGTAAGAACATCAGTGAATGACTGGGTATTGATTGAAGTACCAGCTTCAAAGCCATCATTTACTTTTGAGAATTTGAACACATTATGGCATTTGTCGCAACCACCTTCGCAACAAGCTTTAGGTGTTGAGTAAACTGAAAAGGACATTTCGGCCATACCACAATAATGCCGTGTAATTGGCATACCACCTGTTGCTACCAACAGGAGTAAGATTATTGTGATATTTCCGGCTTTTTTGAGCATAATGTTATTAGAATTAGCAAAGTAACGGATAAAAATTCAGATTGTTTTATATGTTTTGTTTTTTTTAACAGAAGGTTAACATACGTTCAACGGAGAGACTGTCTGAATTATGATTTAAACTTACTTTCTGTCCTTTTGCTTTTTACCTCAGTACCAGTAAATCGGGACAATATACAAGGCTGAAGAAAAAGGACAGAAAAGCAAATTTTTTGCAATAGGTTAAACAAAATCAAGAACAAGAAACTGATTATTTAACCGGATGATGAGTGGAATGTGACTGACGCATGGTATTCAGATTCCGATAGCTTTGATTCATAATTGCTGTATCGCCCATATAAGTATGTGTTGCCATCATACCACTGCCATGCATGGTATTGCCACCCATCATATTGCCACCCATCATATTATCACCATCCATCATATCCTTGCAGTACGACAAATAGTATTTGTTACAAAGGGAATCATTCAAATGGTAAAGGCTATCTTCCTTCATTGTGTTTGGGTCAGTAAAATGTCCACCGGCAGTTACATGAATTTTAAGTAAATCGTCATTGGTTTTTGCAACCTGGTAGCTTTGCTGAACTTGTGCTTCCGTTTTTTTAAGGTTGGCATTGAGTACGTCCTGGTTGCTTTCTTTTTTGCAACTGTACGTGATGAGCATGGTTGCTCCAATCACCAGGATAAGGATGAGGTTTGTTTTCATAGTTTTCATAATTTAATTGTTGTAATCAGTTGTTAGGATTTATTTTGATTGGTTTTTATTAAAAGCTACCAATTACTATATTTTTAAAATATAGATCATAGTTACTCTGATTACATGAAACCAGGTGCATTTATGTTTGCAACTTAATTGAATAGCAAATGATTCAACAAAATTGGATTTAAGTAAAGAATCAGAGCGGAATTGCAGGATTATGGGCATAGAATGCCTGAAGCACTTTAATTGACATACCAGTATAACCCGTTAAAGGTTAATAGTTGTGTCAAAAGGCACTTATCCCTTTACAGAGGGATTCAGCAACGGAAATTGCAAATGAGTGCCGGAGAATCACCGGCTTTGGAATGTAGAAATTTTCGAAGATCAATATTTACCGGTAAAGTACCGTTTGTCAATTGATCTGAAATAGCATAATTAATAATTGCATAGAGAATATGAGAGTCTGCCTTCAGATCAAAAACGCTTGTTGATGAAGCAGTAAACTCATCATTCACTTTATTAAAAGTGTGTTTATTATGACATTTATCACAGGACCCATCACAGCATTTATGAGGTGTCCCCAATACAGAAAATGACTCAAGTGTATTGCCGCAAAAATGCCTGGTCATAGATATTCCGCTTGTTGAAATCAACAAGAGTGAAACGATCAGGATATGGGCAACCTTCTTAAACATAATTTCTATTTCGCTGCAAATGTAACGGATATTATTCTATAATGTTTTCCTATAAGCGATTTTTAACATATAACTAATGATCTCATATATTTATTACCTTTAAATTTCCAACAAAGAACGTGCAACAATTTTCAATTAAATGCTTGAAATTGCAGCATTTGCTCAAAGTAAGAAACCCCATCGATTAATTCTGATTAGGCTTCAAATCAAACATTATCAATTTCAATATCTTATCTTTTGAATCTTATTTCAGGTCAACAATTACCTCCTGATGCGTACCTTGTTTAACCTCAATTCTTCCATGTCCACTGTAACTCGTTCCCATCATCATCCCTGAAGAACAATCATAATAGTAATACCCGGGGACAAGATTTGTATATTGCGCCAGTCCGTTCGCATTGCTGGTGCCATCATACATACAGTAACCCTTATTATAATTCCCACCCATATTGTTATGCCCATGGTGTCCGCTCATTCCGATATCAGTCGTCGAAAATACCACATCAACATCTTGTAGATAAGTTGTTGTGCCGTTGATCCTGCATTTAATACTTACACTCGCATCGCAGGAATCAAGCATCATAGTCAGATTTTGATGCATACCGTTTTGCATGGTGGGTGATGCCGTTCCATAATAATTACAATTACCGATTCGGGTAGAGCATGCAAAATAATTGGTATCCGACATCAAATTGTTGAAAGTTGCAGTATTACCATTCATCATATACTGATGTTGAATATGCGCAGTGCAGGTATTATAAGTTCCATCTTCATGGTGGTTCTCAAAATTGTAAAGCGAATCCATCGACCCAGATACTACGATTTGCGCGTTGGTAACCGGAGCAGAGGAGCTTTTCAATTGCATAGTAATGCCAACAGAAGCATTACTTGCATCATTGTTTTTGCTGCATGCAAAAAAACCAATGCTAATGGCCATCAATAACATTATGCTAATGTTTTTCATATTTTCAAGATTTAAATTAATTTATCAGATGTCATTTTTATGTATCTGAAAAAATGTTAGGAATAGGTAACTTTTATCCCAATTCCTTATAAAAACGAAGATGAAACGAAATCATCAATCTACGGGTTTTAGATAATTATCAAATTCTGAGTTTACGAAGTGCTCAATTAGACGAAATTCTGCAATCTGATTAATGAGATGTTTTTCATCGTTACAAAAGTAACGGTGAATCATTTGGTATGTTTTAATATAAGCAAACTTTAACATATAATGAAAAGGCTTATATTTAATCGCTTACAGATATTCTACCACACAGCTTAAACCAAAGCTTTTCTCTGAATTTCTCTTTCATGTAATTTACGTTAAAACACAAATACACTGAGTTAATAATTAGAATTAATTGTTTTGTACTAATTTGCTACTTTTACCTTCAGTCGTTAGAAAAGCAAATAAATTAGGTATTTTGATCAGAAATCTACATTCAATTTTAACACCATTTTCAACCTTAAAAAACAAACTCTTTGCGCGGCTTTATCTCGCACAATCGATTAGTTTGCTGGGCGATTCCTTCACATGGATAGGAATTGCGCTTTTATCATTTGAATTTGGAGGAAGCCATTCTGCTAAGATTTTATCTACAGCCTTAATTCTGCGTGTAGCTGCTTTTATAATTTTCGGATCCTATGCTGGTGTTATTGCTGATCGTTTCGACCGTAAGAAAATTATGATTATCACTCACTTAGGCCGTATGCTCATTGTGGATTCATTTCCTTTTGTGCATGAAGTCTGGCAGTTGTATGTGCTCATATTTTTACTTAATATTTTTAATTCATTTTTCACACCTGCATACAAGGCTGCCATTCCCCAATTGATTTCAAAGAAAGTAGAATTTGCAAATGCTATTGTGCTTTCCAACGCTACATGGCAGCTTTTGGGCGTTTTAGGTCCTGGTCTCGCTGGTGGAATGGCTGTATTAATGGGGTTGCGTGAAATTTTCTTTTTCGATGCTGTATCATTTATTATAGCTGCAATTTTAATTTTTCTGATTCCCGGTCATCTCATTGTTAAAAATGAAGCTACTTTAAAAACTGAGAGCATTAAAAAGATTGGAACGGATATTTTAATTGGCACTAAACTGCTTTTTCAAAAACGGCCCATTCGCTTCGCTCTCTTTATTGAACTGGTAGCTGCAATTGCCGGAGCTCAGATTTTAGTAAATACAATTGGACATATTAAGGGTGATTTGCATCTAACTGATGTGTACTACGGCTGGATAATGGCCGCTTTTGGTGTAGGCGCTACCATAGCAGCTTTTACAACTCATTTTATGGACAGTTCAAAAAACAAAACAAGGATCCTTATCATTGGAGCTGCAATGATTGCGCTTTCAATAGGTATGGCAAATATGGTTCCTTATTGGGTATTAGTTATTTTATGGATATTGGCTGGCCTGGGTCAAAGCTATACCGAAATGCCCTCACAGATATTAATTGCCGAAAATACCGAATTATCTCAACAAGGCAGAGTGTACGGAGCTCACTTTGCCTGGTCGCATTTATGGTGGGCATTTGGCTATCTAATTGCTGGAGTGACAGGAACCTATTTCGCCAACAAGGAATTTTTGATCGGCAGTATTCTAAGTTATATTTTATTGATAATAATTTGTGTTTATAATTTTCGTTTTCGTAAAACCCGCTCCTAAATTTATGGCGCTTCCCCGCTTGTCGCGCATCTTATTTTCTGATGCATGTCAGAATAATCACACAAAATAAAGCACATTGCCCTGGTAAAAGTGCAAAGAGCTTTATTTTAACCATATTGTTGGCTTCAACCAAATGATAAGATGCCAAATTATTTTTGGTAGAAAAAATAATCAGGCAGCCAGCCCACCAGTGGTTTGAAAATTGTTCCGTATGAAATCAAAATCCTAAATCCAAATTCCCTTTGTAATGGCCAACCCACGCAGCCAGTGCCGGATGGCAACCGGTCGGGTTTCCCTGTCACGGTATTTGCAGAAAAAGGCAAATACACCGAGGCGCGCCAAGAAAAACCCTCCCTCTACCACCGGAAGCTACTTTACATAATGTGCGCTTATGGTCTTGGTAGAAAGCCCATAAGCACATTATGTACAAGGGCTAAAGCCAAGTAGCCACTGCCTGCTTACCTTCCCACACCTACCCACTTC
>JBBQGD010000105.1:0-12409 GCA_038322655.1 Bacteroidales bacterium
CTGCTGGTTCATGTTAACTTATTTGGTGGCAGCTATGCCCGACAAGTATTGCAGATTATCCGGCAATTTTGAGTAATTTCGGAGCCGAAAAAGGAAAGTGAGTTGTCCGAAAAAATCGGACAGTTGGAATGTTTCAATTAAATTGAATTTTTTAATGATTTCTTACCATTTATTCCGTTTTAAATACCTATATTTAGATATTCAGAACTAGCAATTAATCATGAATAAGGACACAGCCATAAAGCTTTTCGAATCGAAGAAAATACGTTCAGTTTGGAACGATGATGATGAAAAATGGTATTTTTCAATTGTTGATGTAATATCAGTTCTTACTGACCAACCTCACCATCAGGGAGCCAGAAATTATTGGAAGGTCTTGAAGAGCAGGTTATTAAAAGAAGGAAATGAAACGGTTACAAATTGTAACCGGTTGAAATTGGAGGCTGAAGATGGCAAATTGCGTCTGACAGATGTTGCCGATACCGAACAATTTTTCAGGCTTATTCAGTCTGTTCCATCGCCTAAAGCTGAGCCTTTTAAGCAATGGCTTGCAAAAGCCGGCCGCGAGCATATTGACGAAATAGAAGATCCGGAAGTGGGTCTCGACCGCTTACTGGTAACATACCTCAAAAAAGGGTATAGCAAGGAATGGGTTAATCAACGACTGAAAAGTATTGAAATCCGAAAAGAATTAACCGATGAATGGGATGACAGAGGTGTTAAAAAAGGACAGGAATATGGAATTTTGACAGATGAAATCACAAAAGCATGGAGCGGCTTCAGCGTTAAACAATATAAGCAACATAAGGACCTGAAACAGGAAAACCTCCGCGATAACATGACTAACCTGGAATTGGTGCTGAATATGCTGGCAGAAGCCTCAACAACAGAGATCTCAAAGGATAAAAAGCCAAAATCCTTTGACGAAAATAAATCAGTTGCCCGAAAAGGAGGAGAAGTTGCAAAAGCAGCACGGCTGCAACTGGAGAGCACTACCGGCAAAAAAGTTGTTACGCAACTGAATGCTAATCATTGAAAGCAAAAAAAAATATTGAACTGGAAGAATAAAATCCCAATAAACTTCGATCCCCTTTAACTTTTTAACATTAACAAACAACAAAACATTGAACTTCTCATCATTCGGTTTCAGCCCTACACTTATGCAGGGAATTGAAGCAATAGGATACGAAACCGCTACACCTGTGCAGGTTTCAGCAATACCGGCTATACTCGAAGGCCGCGATTTAATTGCTTCGGCACAGACCGGAACAGGCAAAACAGCCGCTTTTTTACTGCCGGTTATCGAAAAACTTATGGCCATGCCTCACGATAACCAGGTGAAAGCCATGGTAATTGTGCCAACCCGCGAACTCGCACTCCAGATTGATCAACAAATGGAAGGGTTCTCGTATTATACCCATGTCACTTCTATTGCCATTTACGGTGGCACCGACGGAAGTGTTTTTTCGCGCGAAAAACAAGCGCTCACCGAAGGTGCGGACCTTATTGTTTGCACACCAGGCCGCCTGATGGCTCATATGAATATGGGCTATATCAAATTCCCGGAACTCAAATTCCTTATTCTGGACGAAGCGGATCGTATGCTGGATATGGGTTTTAATGAAGATATTCTGAAAATCATTTCCTATCTGCCAAAGCAAAGGCAAAACCTGATGTTTTCGGCTACCATGCCTTCCAAAATGCGGCACCTTGTCAGGCAAATTCTGCACAATCCAGTCGAGATCAATATCGCCATGTCAAAACCGGCCGAAAAAATTGTTCAGGTAGCTTATGTGGTTTATGACACCCAGAAAATTCCTCTTATTAAAATGCTGTTGAAAGAAACGGTGATGAAACGGGTACTGATTTTCTGTTCAACCAAGGAAAAAACCCGCCAGCTTTACCACGAACTGAAGAAAACAGGCATGAAAGCCGAGGAAATCCACTCAACACTGGATCAGACTGCGCGCGAAAATGTAATAAACCGTTTTAAAAGCGGCGACATTCCCGTGCTGGTGGCTACCGATATTGTTTCGCGCGGAATTGATATTGAAGACATTGATATGGTAATAAATTATGATGTTCCACACGATGCCGAAGATTATATTCACCGCATAGGCCGCACTGCACGAGCTTCCGCCGAAGGCACCGCAGTAACTTTTATCAATGAGCGCGACCAGCAACGTTTTGGCGCTATCGAGACTTTACTTGAACGCGAAGTGGAAAAATCCCCGGTTCCTGAACAGTATGGCGAAACACCTGTATACAATCCGAAAATCAGAAGGCAAGATGAAAAAAGAAGGTTTGGCGGAAAAGGAAAAGGTGGAAGAAAACCAGGAGGACCAGGAAGGCGTAAAAATTAAATTTTTTTTTTACCTATATTTAAATCGCCAAAAGATAAAACGGTTTTGGTTGAGAAGATAATTTTTGTCTATTTCTTCTCTTCCCTCCGCTCATCCCAAAGTTCCTTAAAACTTTT
This sequence comes from Bacteroidales bacterium, assembly GCA_038322655.1. GTDB lineage: Bacteria > Bacteroidota > Bacteroidia > Bacteroidales > UBA4417 > UBA4417. Next base: position 2,480 of record JBBQGD010000105.1, read on the forward strand.
AGGGGCAACTTCAGGTAACGCGCGTCGTGATCCCCAGGCAGAAGTGAAAAATCTTCTTAATGCAGAGTTTTTTGTTTTGCCACTGAACATATCCATATACTTGCGTTTGCCCATGGAAGTTTTATAGGCGTACATCACGGTTTTGTCGAAACGGCTGGCAAGTCCTTCCTTTACTGAATCGCTACGGTTGTATAAAAGTTGTTCGTGCAGGTTTATTTTCACAGGGCATACTTCGCTACAGGCACCGCAAAGCGATGATGCAAAGCTCAGGTGCTTAAACTCTTTCATTCCCTGCATCCAGGGCGTAATCACCGATCCTATAGGTCCGCTGTATGTGGTTCCGTATGCATGTCCGCCAATGCTTTTATAAACAGGGCAAACATTCAGGCAAGCTCCGCAGCGTATACATCCCAATGCACGACGCTGGTTTTTATGTGCCAGTATTTCAGTACGGTTATTGTCAAGTAAAATTACATACATTTCTTCGGGCCCGTCATTTTCGCCTTCCTGGCGCGGTCCTGAGATAATTGAGTTGTAAACTGTCATATTTTGTCCGGTCCCGTAAGTAGCCAGCAAAGGCCAGAACAGATCCAGGTCGCGCAATTTGGGAATCAGTTTCTCAATACCGGCTATCACAATATGAACCTTTGGAAATGACATGCTCATTAAAGCATTGCCTTCATTTTCTGTAAGGCAAACAGATCCTATATCAGCTACCAGGAAATTCGCACCTGTAATTCCTATATCTGCATTAAAAAACTTCTCGCGCAATAATCCACGAACATAAGCTGTAATTTGCTCAGGAGTACTTGCAGGATCCAGACCAAATTTTTCGTTGAAAAGCTGGGCAACCTCCTCTTTTGATTTGTGCATGGCAGGAGTTACAATATGATAGGGTTTTTCTCCTGCAAGCTGAACAATGTATTCACCCAAATCGGTTTCGAGCGATTCAATACCTGCTTTTTCGAGATGCTCGTTCAGCGAGATCTCCTCGGTAACCATGGTTTTGCTTTTCACTATATGCTTAGCCTGCTGCTTTTTCACGATTTTGAGCACTTCGGCAACAGCTTCAGCGCCATCCTGCGCCCATATCACTTTTCCGCCTCTCGATTGAAAAGCTCCTTCAAAATCAACAAGGTATTTGGGAAGATCCGTAATTACTTTATTCTTTATGTGGGCTGCCCGTTCCTTTGCTAATCCTAAATTCAGATATTGCTCTTTGCCCCTTACAACAGCAGCATCATACTTCGATATATTAAATGCAAGGGTTGCACGGTGAACTTTATCGAAGGCTTTCTTTTCGCTATCAGTAATAAACTTAGTATAGGAATCGCTCATTTAGTTTTGATTAAGGTACGGGTAAATATAGTAATGTGAGGCAAGCCAGATTTATAAAAGTTTTGATATAAAAAAGCTAAGGTATAGGTATTTTATCAATCCGTGCCTTGTGGCGTCCGCCGTCGAAATCGGTTGTCAAAAAAGCCATTACTGAACTAAGTGCTTCATATTCTGATATAAACCTTCCTGGAAGACATAATATGTTTGCATCATTATGCTTTCGGGCAAGTTGGGCGAGTTCTGTTTTCCAGCACAAGGCTGCACGAATTCCGGCATACTTGTTTGCGGTCATACAAACACCATTACCACTTCCGCAAATCAGTATCGCCATCGGATATTGACCGTTACTAACAGCCGAAGCAACCGGATGCGCCACGTCCGGATAGTCGATACTATCAGGTGTATAAGAACCAAAATCACGAACCGAATAGCCTGATTCTGCGATCTTTATCTTTATATATTCTTTTAGTTCGTAACCACCCTGATCACAACCCAAAGCTAAAGTTTTCGATTTGTCAACCATTGTTAATAAATTATTAATTTAAAATTATCTCAGTTTTTTCTGATGTTGCTCATTTGCTTTCATAATTAACAACTTACACCGCGAAACAAAAGTACATCCAAAAACGAGGTCTTTCATTATCAGGTGAATAGATTTATTAAACAAATATTGTTAATAAGTGATTACTTTTGTTACTAAAATGTGCATAGAATTAGCTTGCTCTTAACAATTAATTCACAGGTGAGCTACTGTACATGTACTTCAAAAAGTTTGCTCTTTTTATGAGTTGTTTTACAACAAGTTATAAACATAAATTATCTGTTTGTAACCCGGGGGTTTTATGACCGGACCCACTATGAACAGGTTGTTAACAACTATGTAAAATGATAATTATCAGAACATATTGGCCATTACATTTGTTGAAAACATGTGTACAAACCACTGCTTAACTAAAGAAAAAATAATAAACATAAAAACTGTTAACACTATGAACAGACTAATAATAATAACATATTTATAATTAAAAATAAATACTTATTATTTACTGGATAAGGAAAATTTGAAAAATGGATAAAGAAGAAATCATAAAAAAAATAAAGGAAATTAAGAAGGAAAAGAATGCTGTGATCCTTGCGCATTATTACCAGGTGGCGGAAATTCAGGATATTGCCGATTTTGTTGGTGACAGTCTTCAGCTTTCGCAAAAAGCAGCTGAAACGGATGCCGATATGATTGTTTTTGCCGGTGTTCATTTTATGGCCGAAACGGCAAAAATACTTTCACCTTCTAAAAAAGTGCTTTTACCTGATCTGAATGCCGGATGCTCATTAGCTGCCAGTGCTCCCGAAAAAGAGTTTTCCGACTTTGTAAAGCAAAATCCTGATCACAAAGTTATTACATACATTAATTGCACTGCAGCTGTTAAAACATGGTCGGATGTAATTGTTACTTCCAGCAATGCAGTAAAAATTGTGGAATCGTTTCCTAAACATCAGAAACTTATTTTTGCACCCGATAGAAACCTGGGTGCATACATAAACGGGCTCACCGGTCGCGATATGCTACTGTGGAATGGTGCCTGCGAAGTACACGAAACCATCCGGACCGAAAGTATTTTACAAATCAAAATTGAGTATCCGGATGCCAAACTTATAGCGCATCCTGAATGCAAACAGCCTGTTTTGATTTTAGCTGATTTTATTGGTTCAACCGCTGCTATGCTTGATTTTACTGTAAAAGATAGTAGCCGGAAATATATAGTGGCCACGGAAACGGGTATTATTCACCAGATGAAAAAACTCTCGCCTGAAAAGGAATTTATTGTTGTTCCGTCGGATGAAACATGTTCATGCAATGATTGTCCGTATATGAAGTTAAATACGTTGGAGAAACTCTATCTTTGTATGCTGAACGAAAAACCCGAAATTATTTTATCGGACGAAGTTATTGAAAAAGCAAGAAGGCCTATTATGCGTATGCTCGAATTGTCAAAGAACAGTGGAAAGTAGTTAATGGTTAATTGAAAATAGTTAATAGTGTGGATCATTAACAGATTGATTAAAATTTTATATTGATGAAAATAACGTTAGAAGTATTGGCATATACTTATAGTAGCGACTATTTTGCCTTTAACTTTTAACCATTAACTCAAAATATGGTGCAAAAGTACTTTATTGATTTTAGAAAAAACAGCCTGTTGAAAACTGTTTTTCTGGTATTCATTTTCGGTGCATTTTTTTTAGAAGTTAATGCACAGGAACAGCAAATTAAAACTGCTAAAGATGGTTTTGTAAAATTCTATTATCCGGGCGGACAACTTTCGAGCGAGGGTACCATGCGCGAAGGTAAGCCTGACGGATACTGGAAAACATTTTATGAAAACGGAGTAATTAAATCAGAAGGAAACCGCAAGAATTATCTGCTTGACAGCATTTGGAAATTTTATGATGATTCGGCGAGGCTCTTAGTTTCAATTACCTATGCTTTTGATAAAAAGAATGGATTAAAAACTACGTATCGTAAAGGTGAAATGACTACTGAAACCTACGTAAATGATTTAAAGCAAGGACCCACAACTTATTATTATCCGGATGGAAAAGTGCGGCTGATAGTTAATTTTGTCGACGGACTTGAAAACGGAATTGCCCGCGAACTGGATACCAATGGAATAGTGATCACATACATGGAATATAAAAAAGGTTTCCTGGTAAGTCGTGAGCGCATTAACCGCACGGATAGCAAAGGTCTGAAGCAAGGGCGCTGGAAATATTTTTATGATGACAATACTGTTAAACTTGAGGGAACTTATAAAGACGGCAAAAAGAACGGATATTTTAAGGAATATGACGAAAACGGAAGTCTTCTTTCAGTAAAGAAATTTGTGAATGATGTTGAGCAGGTTGAAGTTCAGGAAATTACAAGCCTGAAATTAAAAACTGATTATTATCCGGATGGAAAAGTAAAGACAGTTGCAAGTTACAATGGCGATGTTCCTGAAGGAGTGCGGCGCGAATACAGTGAAGATGGTAAAATTACAGCGGGTTATATATTCGCTAAAGGAAAACTTACAGGTGAAGGAATTGTTGATGAAGAAGGCGATAAAGAAGGTGCCTGGCGCGAATATTATCTTGACGGAACACTTCGTTCGGTTGGCACATACACGAAAGGGAAACCCGTTGGAAACTGGAAATATTATTACGAAAACGGCAAACTTGAATCTGAAGGTAAATTTACTAAAAGCGGGTTATTCGATGGAACATGGCGATGGTACTTTGATGATGGAAGTATAAGACGTATACAAGGCTATATAGGTGGAATGGAAGACGGCGAGTATGAAGAACATGATGAAACCGGAAGGCTCATCGTAAAAGGTCAATATGTTGAAGGACTTGAGGAAGGAGATTGGATTTATGATTTCGGTAATTACCGTGAACTTGGAACCTATCGCGGAGGTGCACGCTACGGGAAATGGAAATCGTATTATGCCGATGGTACTCTTAAATTTGAAGGCGATTATATTGATAATAACCTGAATGGTAAAGTTAACTGGTACTGGCCATCCGGCAAACTTAAGGACCAGGGGAATTACCTGAATGGAAGCCGCGAGGGCGACTGGATCACCTTTAATGAGGATGGTACACCATTCCTTATCATAACGTACCGTGGTGACGTTGAAAAGCGGTATGACGGCGTTCTTATCAAACCAGCATTTGAGGAATAGTTGATTTTGAAATTACAGTAAATAAATTTATTCATGCGTTGAAATAAAATTCAATTGGTGATCATGATAAATTTTAAGTTTACAATAGTCTTAACATTTGCAGCCGTTTTATCTTTATTGTCGTGTAATACAAATCAACCGAAAAGTACTGTTACCGAAAAAGTTACGGACACGGCTTCTTTCATACTTAGGGGTGATTCAATTGCATCTGGCGTTCAGAAAATTCTACTGTCAAATGTGATGCAGGCCATGAAAACAGGAGGATCGGTTTACGCTGTTACTTTTTGTAATGAACAAGCCATGCCACTTACTGATTCATTGGCAAAGGAATACAATTGCCTGATAAAAAGGGTGTCGGATAAATACCGTAATCCGGCTAACAAGCCAATGGAAACCGATTTGAAAATATGGAAGAAAATGAATTCTTCAGCGCCTGTAAGTCCTTTTGTTGTATCGGAAAACGGGCATATTGTTTATTATAAGCCAATAAAAATAGCAATGCCTGCATGCCTCAAATGTCATGGCACCGCAGGGGTTGATATTGATAGCAAAACTCTTGAAATCATCAGGCAAAAGTATCCTGACGATCAGGCTACAGGTTACAAAGAGGGTGATCTTCGTGGAATGTGGAAAATCACTTTTTTATAAAAATAGTATCCATTTGGTCATAAGAGAAAAATCTGGAAAAGTATAAAATAAGCTTTTACCAGTTTAGGAATTCTTGATCTGCATAACACGCCTGTGAATGCTCGACAAGTAATTGATCATCGTAATATACCGGTTGGCAGCAGGAGCAATCAATATTTTGCCTGTTCCGGTAAATGTATTTACAATGCCTTCTCCTGAAATCATGCTTCCAAAGATTCCTTTATTTGCTTTTGCAACAGTTAGCTGAACACTAGCCTGTCGTGCAACAGCGAATGAACCGTCAACCACCAGTTTGCCGTTATTTAGCTCAATAGTTTCGAGTGGTCCGTTCGATAACATAACTACTTTACCTGAACCGGAAATTTTAGTTTGAAAGAATCCTTCACCTGAAAACATTCCTGATATTGATTTATTGGTAAACGAACCAATTTCAATATTCATTTCCGAAGCATAATAAGCTCCTTTGTCAAGTATCCACTCTTCGTTTTTAAGTTCCAGGATAGTAAAATTGCCAAATGATGGTTCGAACCATACCGTACCGCTTCCCCGTATTACCGGTTTTACAACGCTTTCGCGGGTTACCATCGATTTCAGGAAACCTCCTGCTGATGGGAGGTTAGCCTCCAGTTCCAGGTTTCCCTGCATATAATACATTCCACCAGATTCGTAACGAACAGCACTGTTTTCAAATTCAGCTTTCAGGAATTTGAGAGTTTCTTTTTCGACAACATCAAAGATTACAGGCCCAAACTGAACTGAAGTTTTTTGAGGTTGTAGCGGTTGAACCTGTGGCTGATATGCCGCTTGGGTTTGCGATGGCGGAGGTGGTACAAAAGACGGAGTTTGTGCTTGTTGTGTCGGTGCCCCGACAAGCAAATTTTTAGTTCCGCACTCTGGGCAAAAAGCTGCTCCTTCAATCATGCGGCTGCCACAGTTACTGCAAAATGCCATAGTGTTATAGTTTTAACTGAGTTTATAATATGTTGATTATTAAGTGGATTAACATTGAGGGTAATTTGTAAATGGATAGAAGATTTGTAATTCAGCTTAATTTATTGTCCACAAATACTACTCCACTTCATATCCTTCAACAATAACAAAACCGTTGCTTCCCACTAGAGTTTTAGACCATGTTTGGGGATCCGAATCCCAGATTAAATAAGTTCCCTTATTGAATATTTTATTCGGTTCTGCAACCCATTTGGCGCTGGGTGTTCCGTTTTTACCTGTTTTACCTAATGCCTTGTACGCTGCTATAACCATCCCATTACGGTCCTTGATGGTGATAATACCTCCGCGCGGAGTTCCCATTCCGTCATTGTAATGGTCTGTTGTGATCCGTGTAATCATAGTAGGTTTTGAAATTGTAAGTTTTGTGGGATTTTTCGGATTTTTATTTTTCGGTTCATCTGATAGGCCAACTTCGAGGATTACCTTTGAAATAATATCTCTTTCTTTGGTTAAAGCTGCATCAATCGCATCCTGTTTTGTGGTATTCTGTTGAGTAGCCTGGTTTTGGACTTTAGCCTTTTGCTTTGCCAATTCCTGATCCATCAAGCTCATTGGTTTGGTATTTGTAATGGCATTGTCCGAAGTATTTTTAGAATTGGCAAAATACTTGTTATAGACAAACCAACCTGAAGCGCCCAAAATGCCAAATCCTATAATAATCAATACAATTCGTCGCCAGGTATTCTCTCCTTTTTGCTGAGTTGCAGGCTCGCCTTCCTGGGGAGTTTGTTTATAAATTGGTGCAGTTGCCCGAACAGGTTCAGGCTGAGGTTCAGGGATTAATGGTTTTGCAGAGGACTTTATTTCGGTAAAAGGAACTGCTATAGGTTCAGGTTTTGTATCATGTGTTGTTTGATCCGACTTTGTATCAAAACCACAAGCCTGGCAGAATCGTTCGTCAATATCAATATCTGTGCCGCATTGAGGGCAAAATTGCTTTTTCTCCAGAGTAGAAACTATTTCTGCAACAGGACTTTCCGGCACAATAGTTTCGTCAACTGAGGATTGTGGAACTGCCAGGTGAGCATCCTCTGCAACATCCTTGATGCCTGAAGTATCAAACCCACATTCCGGACAGAAACGTTCGTCAGTATCAATATCTGTGCCGCATTGAGGGCATAATTGCGTATTCACCTTCGTTAGAATGGTTTCTTCAGCAGGGCTATCTACTATGGTACTTTCCTCAACTATTGGTTCTTGTATTTCTTGAGGAATTTCCACTTTTACATCCTCGATTCCCAATATATCAAAGCCACATTCTGCACAGAAACGGTCGCCCGAACTAAGCTCAGTGCCGCATTGAGGACATGCAGGCTCTATTTTAGGTTGTGGCTTTTTTGCTTTGACCGACTCTGAAGTATCAGTCTTCTCATCAGTAAACAATACTTCCGGAGCCAAAGGAGGGGTTGGTGAAACCGATTCGACCAATGATCTGTCAAACCCACATTCTGCACAAAACCGGGTCTCAGGATCAAAAGGTGTACCACATTGGGGGCAAAATTTCATGATATAAAGGTATTAGTTGACTATTTTTACAAAAACCTTTCTGGCTATGACCTGATGGATAGGTTTTTACCAGAAAGGCTATTTGAAAATTTATTTTCAGAGAACGTTAGAATTTAAATCCACTCATACTTCCGGCAAAAAATAGTCCTAGTATTGCTCCAAGTATAAGAGCCAGTAATAGGCCAATTACTATCATTGCAACAATGGTTAATGCTACATATCCAACCACTTTATCTTTCGGAGTTCCTTTTAAAACCGGCATTCCCACAGCAAGAAGGTATATGGCATATAATCCGATCACCATAATCAACATACTCATTGTAGTTGAAAAGAGAAGCAGTATCCCTGCTATCCATTGTGGTGTGGAAGAGTAAACAGCTAATTGCAATGAGCGTCCGAAGTTTTTCTGAGATTCAAAAGAAGGAGCCAGCAGATCGATAACCCAGGCCAGTAAGTAAACACCAATTACAGCTGACAACAATTGTATCAATCCGGTTTGAATGCCAGATCCTATACTTCGTGAAGTGTATCCCATAAAGGACATACCAATGATTCCGTATTTGATAAATGCAGAAAGAGCAGGAATGAGAGCTAATATCAGAGCATATCCGCCAATCAGTTTAATGGCGTTAGGTTGCTCCGTTGCGATTACCTGCCACTCATCTTTTGGTTTTGTTATAATATTGATAACCCGCTGTACTATATTGGTTTTACCTGTAATGGCCTCTTTAAAAGCAGCAGTAGCTTCTTTTGCTTGTTCGTACACAGGTTCCTGTTGTTGATAAGGCGGCTTGGGCAGCGGCGCTGGCTCAACCGGAGGGGTAGTTGTTGCAACAATGGGTGTTCCGCAGGCTGCACAGAATTTGGCTTCCGGTTTCAGCTCTGCTCCGCAATTCGGACAGAATTTCATAAGCGTTTTGTTTTGTGGTTAATGATTATTGTTTGTATAGATCACGTATTTCCATCAAAAGCAAAAGAATAATCTTCTTGAAGAGAAGCAAATATATAATAATTTGTACTTTTATGCAAGAAATACAGATGATTCACATTTACGTAAAGTGAACGTTTTGCTCCGGCTGAAACTTTCGCTAATTCCGGAAATTATCTCACCAGGTCAAAATCCATCTGTTTTTTTTGCAAATCTATTTTCTTAACCTTTATCCTGATTTTGTCCCCAAGCCGGTAAACTTTCCCCCATCGCTGCCCGATAATCCGGTAGTTTTCTTCATCAAGGTAATAAAAATCGTCATTCATCAACCTGAGCGAGACCATACCTTCACATTTGCTTTCGGTAAGTTCAACAAATATGCCCCATTTGCTTACGCCTGAAATCAAACCGTCGAACTCCTCCCCTATTCTATCCATCAGATATTCAGCTTGTTTGTATTTTACACTGGCGCGTTCGGCTTCCATGGCTTTGCGTTCCATATCCGACGAATGTTTGCATTTTTCTTCGTATTCCTCTTTCGAAGCACTTCCTTTTTCATCAAGATACCTTTGGAGTAAGCGATGAACCATCAGGTCGGGATAACGGCGTATGGGTGATGTGAAATGTGTATAATACCTGAACGAAAGCCCGTAATGCCCTATATTCTGAGTGGTATACTCAGCTCTTGCCATGGTTCGGATGGCAATGGTTTCTATCATATTTTCTTCTCCTTTTCCGAGGATCTGATCAAACAGCGAATTGAATGATGCTGTTATG
>JBBQGD010000106.1:0-12390 GCA_038322655.1 Bacteroidales bacterium
GCTTCTTTAAGTCCGATTTGTTTGTTCATAGTGTATTTCTGAGATAGAATACATTTTTTCTTTGCTAAAAGTATTAGCAGCAATACTCAATGCTGTTCAGGAAATGACAACTGTACATAATAATCTTTTCAAGTGAGATTAAGGTTGTTAAACAGAAATTCTGAATGTCTCGTTTGAATATTGCATCCATTTCTCCTTGTCTCCCCTCGCCCTGTCTCCTTGTCTCTTGTTCCAGGTTATTTTTTATAAACTAACCGTTTCCCAATAAAAACACTGCCGGCCGCTTGTGCAATTCCGGTTTCTGTCTTTTCCATTCACTCAGGGGCATACTACGTATCCATTCGGTTTCAAGCGTCAGATCTGCTGCAATACAAAGTGTAAGTGTAGGATGGCAGGTTTTTATAATGCTTTCGAGCATTGCCATATTGCGGTAAGGAGTCTCGATAAAAATTTGGGCTTGATTACCTTTTGATACAGAGTGTTCCAGTTCGCGGAGCGATTTTATGCGTTCGTCGGGTTTAACCGGTAGGTAACCATGAAAAACAAAATTTTGCCCGTTTAACCCTGAAGCCATTAATGCCAGCATGATGGAAGAAGGTCCTGTAAGCGGAATAACACGAATTCCTTTGCGATGTGCAGTGCGAACTACAATGTTTCCCGGATCGGCAATGCATGGTAATCCGGCTTCACTGAGCAAGCCAATATGTTGACCTGAGATTGCATTTTCGAGCATTCCGCCCGCTTCTTCATCGGGAGTATGTTCATTGAGCAGGTGAAATGTAACTGTTTCAAAATCTTTCAGATAACCTGCTTTGCGCAGAAACCTGCGTGCGGTGCGAAGTTCCTCAACAATAAAAGTATCGATTAGTTGCAGAATCTGAAGATTATACGCGGTAAGTCCGGCTTCAAATCCGGTTTCACCAAGTGGAGTTGGAATTAAGTAAAGGTTTCCTTTGAGCATGCTTTTATTTTTATTCTTGAATCCGGAATCTTGAATCGGAATCCCCAAATCCTAACCCCTAAAACCCAACACTTTCAACTACAACCACGGCAGATGCATTAAATCCACATTTCCCCCTGAAAATATAATCCCTATTTTCTGTCCTTCAAACCGATGTTTGTGTTTTAAAACTATAGCTAAAGCTACAGCCGAAGAGGGTTCAATAATGATTTTCATTCGTTCCCACACCAGTTTCATAGCTTCGATGGTTGCCTGGTCGTTTACAGTTAATATATCAGAAACCAATCTCCTGATAATAGGAAAGGTCAGGCTGCCCAGCGAGGTCCTCAGTCCGTCGGCTATGGTGTCTGGATTTACTGAAGGTATAAACTTCTTCTGGTAAAATGACTGATACGCATCGTCGGCGCCGGTAGGTTCAGCGGCAATAACTTTGGTAGCAGGCGAAAAATAATGTACCGATAGGGCTGTTCCGCTCAATAATCCTCCTCCGCCAACGGGAGCTATGATGGTGTCAAGCCCGGGCTGGTCTTCGATTAGTTCAAGTGCTGCCGTTGCCTGGCCGGCAATAATTGAATAATTGTTGTAAGGATGAATTTCGAAAGCATTAGTTTCATTCAATACTTCATTAAGCTTCTCCTCGCGGGCTTCGAGAGTTGACTTACAGAATGTAATCTGGCCTCCATATGTTTTTACTGCAGCGATTTTAACTTTCGACGAGTTTTCGGGCATAACTATATATGCGGGAATATGCTTGAGTAAGGCAGCACGTGCAAGGGCCGCAGCGTGATTTCCGGATGAATGGGTAGCCACGCCTTGTTTAATGTCGTATGGGTTGTAACTGAAAACTGCATTTACTGCACCCCGTGATTTGAAAGCACCGGCTTTTTGTAAATTCTCGCATTTGAAAAATATACTTGCCCCGGAAATTTCGTTTATCGCATTGCAGGTCAATACCGGTGTACGATGTATGTATGGCTGAATGCGTTCTGCTGCATTTAAAATATCTACTTTTAGTGGTTCGTGAGTATCCATTTATTTTCCTCCGTTTTTTAATTCAGCAGCCAGTAGTTCGATGGCTGTGTCAAGTAATTGATATGTTTGCTTAAATCCCAAATCCCCTCCGTAATATGGATCAGGAACTGCTTTATTGCTACCCGGATCAGATATGTTTAAGATGAAATCCACCTTGTCTATATGATTGGACTTAAGGGCCACAGATTTCACATCATTAAAATTACCGCTATCCATTACGTATATGCGATCGAAGTCTTCAAAATCTGATGCCCGGAAAATTCGCGATTTTTGCCTGGATATATCTATTCCATGTTTTTTCATAACTTTTATTGCTCTGAAATCGGGGGCATCGCCTGTATGGAAAGATTCAAATCCGGCTGAATCGACTTCGGCATCAAGATTGTATTTTTCGATTTTTTCCTGCATTATTCCTTCCGCCATCGGCGAACGGCAAATATTACCAAGGCAAACCATCAATATTTTCATTGGCTGAGTATCTTTTTAATTTCTATTGGCTAGTTCTCGTCTTGCAAAAATAACTCTAACTTTTTAATTAGACCTCTTTATCCGAAAGGTTTGAAAAGTATTTAACCAGATACATTACTACAAACATCAAAATAGATTAATTATAAAAAAAAGGAAGTTGAACAAACACAACTTCCTTTTCATTTTATAAAATATACCTGAAAAAATTAAAACTTGATCCTTTTTTCAATTTCTTCCACATAGGTACGGAACTGTTTGTCTGTCTCAATCAGGTTATTCACGGTGCGGCATGCATGCAGTACTGTAGCATGGTCTTTGTTGCCACAATGTAATCCGATGGTTGCCAGTGATGCCTTAGTGTGTTTCTTCGAATAATACATTGCCAGCTGACGAGCCTGAACGATATCACGTTTACGGGTTTTCGAATTAATTGCATCAACTGGAATATCAAAATAATCACAAACTATTTTTTGAATAAAATCAATCGATATTTCGCGGGCAGTATTTTTTACGAATTTATCTATCATCTGCCTTGCCAGATCGATGGTAATGGCTTTCTTGTTCAATGACGACTGGGCCATCAAAGAGATAAGTGCACCTTCGAGTTCGCGCACATTGGTAGTTATGCTGTAAGCAAGGTATTCGAGAACTTCGTATGGCATATCAATACCGTCCTTGTATAATCTCTTTTTCAGGATGGCGATACGTGTTTCTAGATCCGGAACCTGGAGATCAGCGGCGAGACCCCATTTGAAACGTGATAATAACCTGGGTTCTAATCCCTTAAGCTCAACCGGAGCTTTGTCGCTGGTAAGTATAAGCTGTTTACCTTTTTGATGTAAATGGTTGAAAATATGAAAGAAAACATCTTGTGTCTTCTCTTTACCCGAAAGAAAATGTATGTCATCAATGATCAGTACATCAATCATCTGGTAAAAATGAACAAAATCATTCTGATTGTTACTGCGGACGGAATCAATAAATTGTTGGGTAAACTGTTCGGTTGCAACATACAGAACAGTTTTTTCCGGAAAATTATTTTTTACCTGCAGCCCGATTGCCTGTGCAAGGTGTGTTTTGCCTAAACCAACAGGACTATATAAAAATAAAGGATTAAAAGCAGTTTTGCCAGGATTGCATGCAACTGCATAACCTGCTGAACGAGCTAACCTATTACAATCGCCTTCAATAAAATTATCAAAAGAATATGATTCATTCAATTGTGATTGAACTTGTATTTTTTTCAGGCCGGGAATTACAAAAGGATTAGGTATTTCTTTCGATTTGCCGGCATTTAAATCTATCGGCATCTGAACGGATGGATTAGAAGTGGCTTTCCGGTTGCTTGTAGGAATTTTTATTGTGTAAGGATCAGATGTATATGCTCCTTCCATTACGATACTGTATTCCAGCCTTCCGTTTGGTCCCAATTCGTTACGTATAGTCTTCTTTAACAAGGTAATATAATGTTCCTCAAGCCATTCATAAAAAAACTGGCTTGGAACCTGGATAGTAAGAATATTGTTTTCCAGTTTGATCGCTTTGATAGGAGAGAACCATGTTTTAAAACTTTGATAGTTGAGGTTGTCGCGAATAACTTTAAGGCAATTTTCCCAGACTTCCTGGTGAAGTTCTTTAATTCCTTCAATTTCGTTGTGTTGCATGTTTGATATTGGTTGTTTGGTCATTAAATCAGCTAAATATCAGCCGAATAGCTAAAAAAAGTGAATTATGTTGTTTGCTCAGCGTTAAAAGTGTTCAAAAATCATTATAACAAAGTTCAAAAAAAAATTTAAATGATATTTGATTTTTAATATTTTAGTTGTATATGGAAAAAAGTAGAAAAAAATATTTGTTTTGCAACTTTAAATGTTAAGAAATTGATAAGTATTTAATAATTAATTGGTTTACCTTCGAAAATTTACCAATTACCCGTTCGACTTCGCTGTGACGAATGGCAAGCCGGATAACACATTTCATGCCAAAGTCATTGTTAATAACTTCTAATATTTCATCTTTAATGATTTTCATCACATCGTTCATTGCTTCATATGGATACTCAATTTCATAATTTTCTTTGACGATTTTAGTTAAAATCGTTGCATTGCTGATTGCATCCAAAGCAGCTGTCTTGTATGCATGTATTAATCCCGGAACTCCGAGTTTTGTGCCCCCGTAATAACGAATTACCACGATTACGGTATTGGTAAGGTCAGCAGAAAGAAGCTGACCGTAAATGGGGCGTCCTGCAGTGCCCGAAGGTTCTCCGTCGTCGTTTACACGGTATGCTGATTTATCGAATCCAAGTACATAGGCATAACAATGGTGTGTTGCATCATAATATTGTTTTCGCAAAGCTTCCAGTTGTAGCTTAATTTCCTGCTCATTGGAAGCCGGGAAAGCGAATGCTAAAAACCTGCTGCCTTTATCGCGGTATGATCCTTGTACTGATTTTGCAATTGTTTTATATTCGTCGCTGAAAAGCATCCGCTTGTAAAGGTATAAAAAAAATGAAATGATATTAACTGGTTTCAGTTTTTGCAAAGGTAGGCAGTCCTGAGGCCATTTTTAAATGTTTTCCCATAATTTTTTCATGCTCCACTTTTAAGATTGATCAATTAACTACATTTGCCGCCTCTGTTATTATAAGGTATATGACATCACATCTGGGTGAATTCGCTGCATTACTCACAACTCTTTTTTGGACAATAACTGCTTTGGCATTCGAAACTGCCAGTAAACGGATTGGTTCCATGCATGTTAACCTGCTCAGGCTTGCACTGGCAACTGTTTTCCTCACGGTATTCTCATTTTTTTACCGGGGACTTTTTTTACCCCTGGATGCTGATATTCACACATGGATATGGCTTGCAGTTTCAGGAATCGTAGGGTTTGTAATCGGGGATTACTGCCTTTTTAAAGCATATATTATAACCGGGGCAAGAGTAGCCATGCTTATGATGACACTTGCACCCGTTTTTGCAGCATTAGCTGCCTGGTTCATTTTAGGAGAGGTGATGAGTATTACAAGCTTATTGGCAATGATCATTACTTTGGTGGGTATTGCACTGGTTATTTTTACACGGACTAAAGGTGCAACTTCTGTTACTGTAAAAAGCAAGTATTCAATGACATATCCGGCTAAAGGTATTATTCTGGGAATTGTTGCCGCTGCAGGTCAAGGCATTGGAATAGTGCTTAGTAAATATGGCATGAAGGATTATGACCCATTTGCCGCATCGCAGATACGGGTTATTGCAGGATTTGTAGGTTTTGCAATCCTGTTTTTCATCCTGGGCAGATGGAAAGAATTGCCGGCATCTTTTCGGGATGCCAAATCTATGAAATGGCTTGTTGTTGGTTCTGTTTTCGGTCCTTTTCTGGGAGTTTCATTTTCATTAATGGCAGTTCAGCATACTGATGCCGGTATTGCACAAACAATCATGTCGCTCACCCCGGTTCTTATTATTCCTCCTGCTGTATTGATTAATAAGGAGAAAGTAACTTTGCGTGAGATAATAGGGGCTGTTATTGCAGTTTGTGGAGTTGTGATGTTTTTTATCTGGTAATATGCCACTAAAATGGAATTGAACTCCTATTCATAGTTTACCTGAAAAATTTATTAAATCAGCTTGTATTGAGCCGCCAGGTGAATAAGGTTAGCTGTATTTTTTACATCAAATTTTGAAAGCAGACTATTGCGGTGAGTATCAACGGTTGTGATACTGATGAATAATTTTTCGGCTATCTCTTTATTTCTCAAACCATCAGCAATCAGCTGAAGCACTTCTTTTTCCCGCCTTGTAATGACAGGTATTTCTGCATCTTTGTTTTCGCGCATGGTGATAACAGCTTCAGTACTCATAAAAGTATCACCACGAACTACAGCTTCAATGGCATTGAGGATTTCTTCCTGAGTAGCATTTTTTAACAGGTATCCGGAAGCTCCGTTTTGCATCATTTTGTGAATGTAACTCTGTTGATTGAATGAGCTAAGTCCGAGAATGAGTATATCCGGATATTTTGTTTTTATCTCCTTGCACAAATCAATTCCACTCTTATCCGGCAGGTTTATATCCAGTAGCAAAACATCGGGCTGCTGCTGCCGGATAAACGACATGCATGATTCAGCATTGGTTGCATGTCCCATCCATTCTATCTTTTTCTCCTGTTGCAACAGCGACCGGATGCCTTCAACAACCATGTAATGATCATCGGTAATAAATACTTTTATAGCCATGGATGGGTCTGTTTTACCTTGTTGCCTTATTGATCATCGGTGATTTACATGTAAAGATGGGAGATGGGAGACAAGGTGAACTCAAGCTTTTAATAAATTCTTACTACTAGCTTCATTAACCTGTTTTTCGACTTCGGACACCTTGCTTCTTACACCTTATACCTTACAACTGTTTCCCTTGCAATCAATTAATTACAAATCTATGCATTCAACTCAATCTGCACCGAAGTTCCTTCTCCTTCTTTCGAGCGGATATCCAGCTTACCTTTTAAAAAGTCTATCCGGTTCTGAATATTTGTCCAGCCAATGCCTTTGTTAGTCTTCAGTATATTTATATCAAAGCCTTTTCCGTCATCTTCAACAGTAACCGATAGCAGGCCATTCGAATTGGTTACCTGCACGATAGCCGAATGAGCCTGGGCATGTTTCATCGAATTATTCAGCAGTTCCTGTACAATGCGATAAAGTGTGATGGCGGTAGTTGGTTCAATGGTTACCCCTTCCAATCCGATTGACTGATAGTTTACTCTCAGGGCGCCACTTTGATTGATATCGTTGCAAAAATCTTTCAAAGCCGTATCAAGGCCAAAGCGAATAAGTGCTTCGGGCATCATATTATGAGCCACCCTGCGCATTTCTTTTATGGAACTGTCCAGCATATCCATGCTGCGTTCGAAGGCCTGTACATTGTCAGGCGTCATTATTAAATTTCCTTTCATAGTAGTAAATGAATGTTTTATTCCACTAAGCATGCCTCCCAATCCATCGTGCAGGTCCTTGGCAAGTCGCGTGCGTTCCTGTTCTTCGCCTTTAACAACTGCTTCGGCGGCTTCAAGTTGTTTTTCTTTTTCTAATTCGTTGATGCGTTGTTGCTGGATTTTCTGTTTATGTTTGAAATTTATAATCAGGAAAAGCACTATCAATAAAGCTGTTACCAGAAATCCGGAAAGCAAGTAAGCGAAATTCCGCCTTTTTAATAACTGTGCCTTCTGGCTCATCAGCAGGTTTTCTTTTGTGGCTAATTCGTACTTAACCTCCAACCCCGACATGTATTCTTTGTTTTGAATGCTTGAAACGGAATCGGTTAGTTCTTTAAATTCCTTGTAGTAATTAAGTGCGGGTTTGTAATTGCCCGATTCTTCATAAAAGCGGGAGAGGTAATCCAAAACTACAAGCATCTGACTTGTCTCATTGGTTTGCTTTGCATCCTGGTACACTGATAACAACAATGGCTCTGCTTCGCTGAATTTTTTTTGTATAGTCAGTACTCTTGAGAGTTGCAGTCGCGATTGTATCATGCCATATACAAAACTGTTCTTTTCTGAAATTATATAACATTCCTGAAAATGGTTTTCTGCTGAATTCATTTTTTTGAGATTCATATCGATTAACCCTGCAATCAAATGAAACGTAACCAACCTGTCGAACATGTATTTATCAGAGTAATAACTCGTTGCAGAATCAATATACATGTCGGCGCGTTTGTATTCATTCATCATATTTAACGCAAGCGAAACATTTGAATACGTAATAAAAAAATCTTCAGGTTTACTGGTTTTACGTGCTATGTTAACAGCTTTTTGCGCATATTTTGCCTCAATTTCATATTCATTCATATCCTTATAAATAGAGGCAAGATTGATGTATGCTATAATCAGGCTTTTATTTTTTTCGAGCTTTGTATATAAGTCTATTGCTTTCAGCAATTCGGACGAAGCTTTTTTGTAATCTCCTGAGTAGCGCGCAAGTGTGGATCTTTCGCTGTAAACCTGCGCTTTACGGAACTGAATATCGGGCGCGGTTGAATGGGTATAAAAATACATAGCACTATCCAGACTTTTTTCAACATCGGCATATCTGGCACTTGCTTTAAATAGCAGTGCCTGGTTATAATATATCCGGCCTGATAAATAGGTTAGTTTCTTATTTCTTCCGAAAGCTATAACTTCTTTGTACAAATGGGCTGATTTGGTGGTATCAATGCTCTCGTATGCAACAGCAAGGCGCATAAGATTCAATGCCCTTGAAGTGTCAGCCAGATTCCTGGTTAGCTCTTTTGTAAGGCTGTCAACCACCTGTTTTTGTGCTGAAACAATTCCGGTTGAAAGCAAAATAACAACAATCGCGATAAATATTCTTTTAACCATGTGGATTAACTTATAACAGTTCAGTATCGTATTATTTGCCTTAAGTTTTGGGAAATGAGCGTGTAATAATGAAGATGCAAACATATTCAAATTGGTTTAACCATTTCATTCCTGTTTCTGATCACAAAAGATTACTGTCCCGGTAATGCAAATTAACTCAATTACTGGCGCAGTGTGTATCCTGTTTTTCCATGATTTTCAGCTTTTTAGAAAAATATCATGTTTTTACAGGATATCGAACCCACTAATATAGTCAGATATTTGCATCTGTTACACTGCAATAAAAAAAAAATCAGTCAAGGCATAACAAGGATGTAGTCCTGATTATTAAAATCAAACAATATGAAAAGAATATTTACTCTTCTGGTAGTTTTAATAATCAGCATTACCGCCAGGGCGCAATATGAGCGAATAAACAAAGCGGAAGTTAACAAGCCTGCAGCTAATCCTGTGCTGATAAACAATCAGACAAAACCTCTTAAAAATACTGTTATTCCTGCCGCTGTTTATGATTTCAGCACCATAAATACCTGTATTGATTTACCTCCAACCAAGAGCCCACTTCCGCCCAGGGCAGCAAAAAATCCCTATACTATATACAGGATTGATGTAAATGGAAACCTGAGTAAAGTTGCCTTTCAAAGGCAGTCATTAGCTGCAGTTACTGATGCTATGTGGGAACCCGGCGAAACTATAAAGATTAGTTTTGATATAACAGGCGGAAATCTGACCCTGATGGATAAGGTGAAATTTTATGCAAAAGAATGGGAGAAATACGCCAATATAAAATTCGAATTTGTGCCCAGTGTGTCAAATGCGGTTATCAGAGTTGGATTCAGACCCGGAGGATCATATTCTATGATAGGCCGTGACGTATTAACAGTTCCGGTTAATACCTTAACTATGAATTTTGGCTGGCTGGCAACCGTCGCAGATGAGAGTATGGCTCGGCGGGTAATACTTCATGAATTCGGGCATGCTCTCGGTTTTATTCATGAACATATGTCGCCGGCAGCCGGAATACCCTGGGACAAAGAGAAGGTTTATGCGTTTTATACGCAACCGCCCGACAACTGGAGCCGTACAGATGTTGACAATAACATTTTTGCGAAATATTCCGCTTCATTAACAAATTATTCCAGTTACGACAGGTTATCAATTATGCATTACCCGATTCCTGCGGAGTTAACAACTGATGGAAGCAGCGTGTCTTTTAACACTGATTTTTCGGCTACGGATAAACAATATGCAACACTTTTTTATCCATTTCCCCCATTACCTCCCAATGCGAGCGGTACATTAAAAACCAACGACGATTGCGATGAGATTTCCTTTTCAGTGGAGTATGGTGTAGTGGCTAACGATAAGGTAGTATTCAGGCTTGAGTTTGGACAAACCAATAACAGAAAGGTTACCTGGTGGAAGCAAATAGGAATTCCTCTCACCAATAATACAGAAGCACTTTTATCCATCCTGAATAATTCGTTGATTGTAAGTGAAAATAAGACTGTGGCCGAAATACAAATACCCGAAAACTCTATCAACAAAAACAAAGGAATCAGTTTCTCGAAAGCAAAAATATTAGGTGTGCATACTCCTCTGGATTATAAGTGGAATGTATTGCCGGCAATACGGGGTGGATGCAGGGTGAAATTAATATGGGAAAAAGATTCTTGTCCTTAACAAATAAATCCTGTTTTTACAGGATTAATTATTGCCTTTTCAATTCACAATTTTACAGTCATAATTTATTAAATCGAAAAACATGAAAAAGATTATCATTATTGCAGCAATTATTTTAACTACACTTGCTACCACCGCGCAGCAGGCAGGCCATGTAAGAATCGCTTTTGCAGGTTTTAAATGTCTTAGAGAAACAGCAGATGACATTCTGAATCTGGATGGAAAAGCTGATGAGGTTTTTTTTCGGTTTTTCTTTACTATTGCAGATAACAATGGTAATACAAAATTAAAATATTCAAACCAGAGTGATACCTACGGAGACAATTACGGCCCTTTTGGTAACCGTATTAATGCCGGTTCGGCGGTAGATCTTTTTGGAAATCTTAAAGGAGGTATTAAAGGTGGTGATAATTATAGCTGTTATAATATTATCGGCGAATATGATCTTGCTGCCGGCGATGTATTGACTGTTATGCCTACCATTTGGGAATGGGATCCGGGATCCGGTTTTGAAAATACTTTTGATGCCACTGTGGAAGGTGCTTATACTACTGTTAATCAAAAAGCAAGTACATTATCTAACCAAAGATTTGGCGCAGGAGCAGATGCCATTGGTTCAAATCAATTGATGGGATTATTTTTGGTTGACGGTGGAACTTTTCTTGGCATAAAAGTATTCTTAAAAATTGCTGACCTGCTTACACCAAAGCCACGTCCTATTGGCGTTACATTAAATGGTGAATATTCGCCCAAAGCAGTATTACTAAATGCAAACGTAATGCAACAAATTGCTTCAAGTAATTTTGGTTATGGCCAGGGTGTAATTCCTGTACAATACAACGAAGAGGCCTTGGGCAATACAAGAGACCATGGTAATTATATAATCCTTTTAAAAGTTGATTTTTTCCCAAGTGCATCAACTCCTGTATCATCAAACAATACCAATACACAACCTGCAACTAAAATGACTAAGAATTCCGGGGGATTTAAGGTGATGAATGTTCCACCAGCACCAGCACCAGCACCAGCACCAGCACCAGCACCAACACCAACACCAACACCAGCGCCTGCAGCTGCAGCTACTTCAATCTCTGGTGCTTGGATTGGCACTTATGGAAACGGACAAAACACTGGACCTAGCTTTTACTCATTTACACTAAATACTGATGGTACCATGCAGGTAGTTGCTTCCAACGGTAGTGTTATTGCCAGTGGTACCTATACTTTTTCCAATAATCAGTTGAGTGGTACATACACTTACACCAATGGCGGTGTTTTCTCTTTTGCAGCGACCTTATCCGGCAGCCTGTTAAATGGTACATGGGGCAGTGGTACTAATGTGAGAGGTGGAGGTAATTGGCTGATGAACAAAAAAGCAAAATCAGTTATAGGAAATATCAGGTAAAAAATTAAACCTGGTTAATCGGCGGGGAAACGATTGTTTCAGGTACTTTAAGAAATACAAGAAATCATTAAAAATCAATGCCATGAAAAAACTAACCTTATTATTTATTGGATTCATCTTTTGGGTGAATGCTAATGCACAATGCTGGAGTAAGATTTCTGCCGGCGATTATCATGCGCTGGCAATCGATATCGACGGAAAACTATGGGCCTGGGGCGCAAATTACAATGGAGAATTGGGCGATGGAACCCATGACCTGAGAACTACACCAGCGTTTATAAATGGATCTTCATGGCAGGATATTTCGTGTGGGCTCAGTCATTCCTTGGGGCTTAAAACTGATGGAAGTATCTGGGCCTGGGGACGCAATGGAGCAGGACAATTAGGCATTGGTTCATTCATAGATACATCCATACTAATTCAGATTGGCACAAGAACTGACTGGACAGGAATA
>JBBQGD010000107.1:0-12257 GCA_038322655.1 Bacteroidales bacterium
GTGCTGGAAGCAAAATAATTTCAATGTCATATTGACTTGGAGTCCCATCAGCTTAATAAGCAGGTGGGACTTTTTAGTTGAGGTGCGACTTCGAGTCGCACTCCGACTAAAAACCCGAAAATTAGTATCGTGCATTTTCAAAGTTAACATTGTGCATTTTCAAAATTCAGTTCATACAATTTCAAAATTCAGTTCATGCAATTTCAAAATTAAACTGAGGTATTTTCAAAATATAATGTATCTTTGTTGCTTAAATACAGGATATTATGAATTTGAAGCGTTCTCTTAAAACAGCTATTGATATTTACCGTGAAAAATATCCGGTGATAGCAATTACAGGTCCACGACAATCAGGTAAAACAACATTTCTGAAAGGTGAATTTCCGGAGTATCGTTACGTAAATCTTGAAAATCCTGATACACGGAATTTTGCAACCACCGATCCCAACGCCTTCTTAAATCTTTACGACAAATATGTAATTTTTGATGAAGTGCAGCGGGTGCCGGCTTTGTTTTCGTACATACAGGCACTGGTTGATGAAAGCCAAATCATGGGGCAGTTTATTTTATCAGGGTCACAGAATTTTCACCTGATGCAAAATATCACTCAAAGCCTTGCTGGACGTGTTGCTTTATTCAGGTTGCTGCCTTTTGATTTCACCGAACTGAAAACGGCCGGGTTATTGGATCATGACTTTGCAGTGAATATGTATAAAGGGTTTTATCCGGCAATTTACGACAGGGATATTCCATCGAAAATGTTCTACTCAAACTATATTCAAACCTATATTGAACGCGACCTTTCGGAAATTATTAATGTCAGGGATCTGAAGCTTTTCAGGAATTTTATCAGTTTGTGTGCTGCCAGAGCAGGAAATGTAATTAACCTGAGTTCGCTTGCAAACGAATGCGGCATTTCGCAGCCAACAGCCAAATCGTGGCTTTCGGTGCTCGAAAGCAGTTATATCGTTTTTCAGTTTCAGCCCTATTTCAGCAATATGAACAAAAGAGTTACCAAGAGTTCAAAATTGTATTTTTACGACAGTGGTTTGCTTTGCCATTTGCTGAAAATAAATGATGCAGGCAGTTTACAACTCAGCAACCATAAAGGCAGTGTTTTTGAAAACATGATCATTGCTGAATTCCTGAAATCAAATTACCATCAGAATTTATTACGTGATTTCTGGTTTTGGCGCGATGCAGCCGGTCACGAAGTTGATCTGCTTTGGCAGGACGACGAACGCCTTAATCTTGTTGAAATTAAAGCCACTCAAACCATAATGAGCGATTTATTTAAAGGCATGGCTTATTTCGAAAACCTTGCCCCGCAACTGGTAAAATCAAAAACCCTGGTTTATGCTGGCATGGAAAACCAGCAACGAAGCAGCGAAAATGTAGTTTCGTGGTACGCTTTGGATTAATCATTTGCAAAACAAAGAAGAAAGAATTCAACTCAGACCCATGGGGATTTAAGGTTCCGGAAGTAAAATAGATTCACAGTCATATTGATTTAGAGTCCCATCTGCTTAAAGAGTTGGTGGGACTTTTTAGTCGGGGCGAGACTTTGAGTCGCACTCCGACTAAAAAGTGCAGCCGGGCTTAGTTATTTTCAACCCCTTAATCCCCACATCCTCAGTCCTTTTTTATATCATTATTTATTATATCTTTGCAGCCTTAAAAAAATAGCATAATATTACCTCCTAATGGGAACTAAATACACTGAATACAAACAACTTAGCTTAACACGTATCGGAAACGAAGTTCTCGACTTCTGGAACGAGCATCGCATTTTCGAGAAAAGCCTCGAAAACCGCAGTGAACATACCCCCTATATTTTTTACGAAGGACCTCCCTCGGCCAATGGCATGCCTGGCATTCACCATGTTATGGCCCGTGCCATCAAAGATATTTTTTGCCGTTACAAAACATTAAAAGGATTTTTCGTTGAACGTAAAGCCGGCTGGGATACCCATGGTTTACCTATTGAAATAGCTGTTGAGAAAACATTAGGTATCACCAAGGAAGACATTGGTAAAAAAATCAGTGTCGACGATTATAACAAAGCCTGCCGCAGCGAAGTAATGAAATACAAGGATCGCTGGGATGAACTTACACTGAAGATCGGCTATTGGGTTGACCTTGATAATCCATATATCACTTTCGAAAATACGTATATTGAAACCTGCTGGTATTTACTTTCGGAACTGTACAAAAAAGGTTTGATTTACAAAGGTTATACCATTCAGCCATATTCGCCTGCTGCCGGTACCGGTCTCAGCACCCACGAGTTAAACCAGCCCGGAAGTTATCGCAACGTAAAAGACAATACATTAGTTGCCCAGTTCAAAGTCCGGAAAGATACCGGTCATACACTGATTCCAACACTTTTCAGAAACGATAAAACTGAGGTTTTTATCCTTGCCTGGACAACTACTCCATGGACTTTGCCTTCTAATACTGCTCTGGCAGTTGGCATGCATATCGAATATGTGCTTGTAAATACATTTAATCCTTACACTTACGAGCCAATAAAGGTAGTTGTTGGTAAACCACTTTTCGCAAAATATTTCCCTGAGAAAAATGCTGAAATCCCCATGAGCGAATATGTTCCGGGGCAGAAAGCAATTCCTTTCGAAATACTTGCCTCATTCACCGGCAAACAACTTACCGGCTTACGTTACGAGCAACTTTTAGCCTATGAGCAGCCCGAAACCGGCGATGCTTTTGTAGTAATCCCAGGCGATTTCGTTACTACCGAAGATGGTACTGGTATCGTTCATATCGCACCCAGCTTTGGAGCCGACGACTTTAAAGTAGGTAAGCAATTTGGTATCGGATCACTTACACTGGTTGATAAAACCGGACGTTTTGTGGATAGTATGGGCGAATTTGCTGGCCGTTTCGTTAAATCGGAATATGCACAGGACGGCGATCCTCAAAAGGACGAAAATGTAGATGTCGATATCATAGTAAAACTTAAAAAAGAAAACAGAGCTTTTAAAACCGAGAAATACGAACACTCGTACCCGCATTGCTGGCGTACCGATAAGCCAATACTTTACTATCCGCTTGATTCATGGTTTATTAAAACTACAGCACTTAAGGACCGCATGATTGAGCTTAACAAAACCATCAACTGGAAACCCGAATCAACCGGAACAGGACGTTTCGGTAACTGGCTCGAAAACCTTGTCGACTGGAACCTTTCGCGTTCACGTTACTGGGGAACTCCGCTTCCTATCTGGGTTAGCGAGGACCGCAGCGAAGAAATATGCATAGGCTCTATCGCTGAATTACAGGCTGAAATTGAGAAATCAATTAAGGCGGGGTTTATGACAACCAACCCGTATGCAAACTTTGTTCCGGGTAACAATTCGAAAGAAAACTACAACTCATTCGATCTTCATCGTCCTTATGTGGATGATATTTTCCTGGTATCGCCATCTGGTAAAAAGATGATCCGTGAAGCCGATCTTATTGACGTTTGGTTCGATTCAGGTGCCGTGCCTTATGCCCAGTTTCATTATCCTTTCGAGCAAAAGGATGGGAAGCCAGAATATTTTCCTGCCGACCTGATTGCCGAAGGTGTTGACCAGACGCGCGGATGGTTCTATACATTACATGCTATTGCAACATTGGCCTTTGATTCGGTAGCCTTCAAAAATGTAATTTCAAACGGACTTGTGCTGGATAAAACCGGCAATAAAATGTCGAAAAAGCTTGGCAATTCTGTTGACCCGTTTGCGACGCTCGAAAAATACGGACCTGATGCCACACGCTGGTATATGATCACCAATTCGCAGCCTTGGGATAACCTTAAATTTGACCTCGAAGGCATTGCCGAAGTACAACGCAAGTTTTTCGGAACACTGTATAATACCTATAATTTTTTCGCGTTATATGCTAATATCGACGGGTTTAGTTATGCAGAAGCAGAAATTCCTTTTGCTGAAAGGCCTGAAATCGATCGCTGGATACAATCGGAACTCAACAGCCTGATTTTAAATGTGGACGAAACTTTTGCTGATTACGAACCCACACGTGCAGGCCGGCTGATCACCGATTTTGTAAACGAGCACCTCAGCAACTGGTATGTACGCTTGTCACGTCGCCGTTTTTGGAAAGGCGAATACACCAGCGATAAAATTTCAGCTTACCAGACTTTATATCGCTGTTTGGAAGTCATTTCTAAACTGGCTTCTCCGATCGCACCGTTCTTTATGGACAGGCTGTTTATCGACCTTAACCAGGTCTCCGATTTAGATAAAAGCGAATCTGTTCATCTTACTGATTTCCCTGTTGCCGACGAAAGCAAAATAGACAAGCAGCTGGAAGAGCGCATGGAACTGGCTCAACAGGTTTCGAGCATGGTGCTGAGCTTACGCAAAAAAACAAACCTTCGTGTGCGTCAGCCGTTGCAAAAAATCCTTATTCCTGTTTCGGGTGAAAACATCAGGGAACAACTTGATAAAGTGAGTGGTCTTATACTGAGCGAAGTAAACGTGAAGGAATTGGAATACCTGGATGAATCAGCCGGTTTCCTGATTAAAAAAATTAAGCCAAACTTTAAAACTCTCGGTCCTCGTTATGGAAAACTCATGAAGGAAATTGCTTCTGCTGTCGGCGGTTTTACACAGGAAGAAATAAGCAGGATTGAAACAGAAGGGAAGTATACTATACAGATTGGTGCCGAAACTGTAGAAATGAATCTTGCAGATGTGGAAATCATCACCGAAGATATCCCGGGATGGGTGGTAGCCAACCAGGGCACACTTACTGTTGCTTTGGATATTACTGTTACCAACAGACTCTGGCAAGAAGGTATTGCCCGCGAACTGGTTAATCGGATTCAAAACATCCGCAAAGACCGTGGTTTTGATGTGACTGATAAAATAACCCTTGATTTGCAAAAAAATGATCTGATTGAAGAAGCGATCAGTAACTTTAATGATTATATTTGCTCAGAAACACTCGCTGAATCGCTCACTGTTTCGGATAGAATACTACATAATCCCGAAATGTTTGAACTAACTGATGAGATAAGTGTTGCGATAAGAGTAGATAAATTATGATAATGCGATAATGTGTTAATGGGATAATGTTAAGAGGACAGGTGGAAACAAGAGAGAGATGAGTCACATTTTAGCACATCAAAGTATTGATCAAGATACTACTGAACAAATTATCGCATTATCGCATTAGCACAATAAACAATTAACAAATTAGCACATTAATACCTGAATATATGAAAGCGGAAGACGTAAAAGATGAAAAAGGAAGAACCCACTACTCTGATGAGGAATTGGCTGAGTTCCGCGAGCTTATTGTCGGCAAACTCGAAAAAGCCCGTCATGACATGGAATTGTTAACAGAAGCCTATACCAACAGTAACGATAACGACACAATGGATACTTCTCCTACTTTTAAAGTATTGGAAGAAGGCTACCAGGTTATGTCGAAAGAAGAAAATGCCCGTTTGGCAGGCCGCCAGGAGAAATTTATCCAGAGCCTTGAAAATGCTATGGTTCGCATTGAGAATAAAACGTATGGTATTTGTCGTGAAACAGGTAAACTGATTTCGAAAGAACGGCTGCGTAGCGTACCTCATGCTACTCTGAGCATGGAAGCCAAACTGAAACAGAAATAACCGGAACAGGAAATCGTGCTGAAGAAATCATTTTTAGTCGTATTTATCGTCCTGTTCATCGATCAGGCTTTAAAGTTATGGATTAAAACCAATATGACCCTGGGACAGGAATTTCATGTGGCAGGCAATTGGTTCATCATTCACTTCACCGAAAACAATGGCATGGCCTTCGGGCTCCAGTTTGCCGGCGATTATGGTAAACTTGCACTGAGTTTATTCCGCATCTTTGCAGTCGGGTTTTTGGGCTGGTACATCGTTCGACTGGCTAAATCAAAAACAGGATTCGGGGTTATTTTCTGTTTCTCTCTGATCCTTGCCGGAGCCATGGGTAATATTTTTGACAGCGCCTTGTATGGCATGTTATTCAGTGAAAGCACCTATTTCGATGTGGCCCGTTTTTTACCTGCCGAGGGTGGTTACAGTACTTTCCTGCATGGCAAGGTGGTGGATATGTTCTATTTCCCGATACTCGAAGGGAATTATCCTCAATGGCTGCCATTGCTCGGAGGCGATCATTTTATCTTTTTCCGCCCGGTATTCAATGTAGCCGATTCAGCAATCACTACCGGAGTTTTAAGTTTATTGATCTTTCAACGGAAGTTTTTTCAGTCGCAAAATGAAAATCTGACCGAAAAAACAGAGGATACAAAAGAAGATGTTTTCACAGAACTAACAGACGAAATCATACCTGCTGACGAATAATTTAAAAGCTGCAGACTATTAATCAGAAAGTATGCTGAACTTTACAATTTGTTTTTAAATTTGCGCATTAATCCAATTCAATATGGTTCAAAAAATAAACGGTAAAATTTCACAGATCATCGGCCCGGTGATCGACGTATATTTTGACGAGAACACTCCGCTCCCTAATATTTATGACGCCCTGGAAGTAACAAACGAACAGGGAACTGTAATCGTTTTGGAATGCCAGCAGGATATTGGTGAAAATACAGTTCGTACCGTGGCAATGGATTCAACCGATGGTTTGAGCCGTGGTATGCAGGTTGTATCAACCGGAATTACGATTTCGATGCCTGTTGGCGATGCCATTAAAGGTCGTTTATTTAATGTAATAGGAGATGCCATTGATGGAATGCCGGCTGTTTCACGAGACAGAGTGATGAGTATTCACCGCGATCCTCCCAAATTCGAAAACCTTTCTACATCCAAGGAAGTGCTTTATACCGGGATTAAAGTTATTGACCTGATCGAACCCTATTCAAAAGGGGGCAAAATCGGTTTGTTTGGAGGAGCAGGCGTGGGCAAAACGGTTATTATCCAGGAGCTGATCAACAATATTGCCAAGCAATACAAAGGATTTTCGGTTTTCGCCGGCGTAGGTGAGCGTACTCGTGAAGGGAATGACCTGCTTCGCGAAATGATTGAAGCCGGTTTGGTAAATTATGGCGATGAATTCAAAAAAAGTATGGAAGAAGGGGGATGGGAGTTGTCGAAGGTTGATTTAAAAGAGATGGAGAAATCGCTTTTAACTATGGTTTTCGGACAGATGAATGAACCACCCGGAGCCCGTGCGCGTGTTGCACTTTCAGGACTTACAGTAGCCGAATATTTCCGCGACGGCGACGAACAAAGCGGTGGTAATGATATTCTGTTCTTTATCGATAATATTTTCCGGTTCACACAAGCCGGATCCGAAGTTTCCGCACTGCTTGGCCGTATGCCTTCAGCTGTAGGTTATCAACCAACACTGGCAACCGAAATGGGAATGATGCAGGAACGCATAACCTCAACCAAACGCGGTTCCATCACCTCGGTTCAGGCAGTATATGTACCTGCCGATGACCTGACCGACCCAGCACCTGCCACAACTTTTGCCCACCTTGATGCTACAACAGTATTGAACCGTAAAATTTCAGAACAGGGAATTTATCCTGCTGTTGATCCTCTTGACTCAACTTCCCGAATCCTTAGCCCCGATATTGTAGGTGAAGAACATTATAATACTGCAATGCGCGTAAAGGAAATCCTTCAGCGCTACAAGGAATTGCAGGATATCATTGCAATCCTGGGTATGGATGAACTTTCGGATGAAGATAAACAGGTAGTACAGCGTGCCCGACGCGTGGCTCGTTTCCTTTCACAGCCGTTCTTCGTTGCAACACAGTTTACCGGAATTCCCGGCGCTTTTGTAGCTATCGAAGATACCATTAAAGGATTTAAAATGATCCTGGATGGTGAAGTTGACGAATATCCTGAATCTGCTTTCAATATGGTTGGGACTATTGAAGAAGCGATTGAAAAGGGAAAGAAAATGTTGGCAGAAAGCTAAAGAGCTTTGAATTATGAGTTATAAGATGTGAGTAGTAAGAAATACAACTGATTACTTTACCTCAAAACTTGAAACTCTGAAATCATCAAACCTAACAGCCTAAAGAAAAATGAGATTAGAAATAGTTACTCCCGACACTACCATTTATGAAGGTGAAGTATCACTGGTTCAATTTCCCGGGCTGGATGGTTCATTCGAAGTGTTGAATAATCACGCACCCATGATTGCCGCACTTAAAAAAGGCAAGGTAAAAGTAATTGATTCAAAAAAGGCTACATTATTTTTTGAAATAAAGGGCGGCGTTGTGGAGGTTTTGAAAAATAATATACAAGTGCTTGCCGAATAAAATCAGGCAAATTTATTTATTGATAAAGGAGGACTTTGGTCCTCCTTTTTTTGAAAGAATTTTAGACTTCATTAAAGAGCATATAGTAAAAAGCGTTCCATTGTAAAGTAATCAATGGAATGCTTTTTTATAAAATTAAAGCAATGTTATTTTTTTTCGAGACTCCAGCCCGTTTTCAAACCAACAATAAACCAGGCAAGGAAAACAGTTCCAAGAGCAAAAATAGTATCGCCGATTACCCACAGCCAACGGAATAATGATAATGTATCATCCTGCATAAATTCAGCAGATCGCGCATGCCACAACCCATATTTTACACTTATCCAGGTTTAAGCTAAGCCTACAGGAAGCAAGCTTATTAAGATCATAAGTGCCAAACCTATATTAATGGCCCAGAAAGCGAAACGGATGTATTTTTCTTTCCAGATTGCACCGGCATCCATAGTGCGAAGCACAAAGAGCATAAGCCCTATACCTAACATTCCATAATCACCAAACAGTGCAGCGTGACCGTGAACAGCCGTTGTATTTAATCCTTGCATATAATATAAAGCAGTGGGCGGATTGATAAGGAAGCCGAATATGCCAGCGCCTACCAAATTCCAGAAGGGTACTGCAAGGAAACTATAGATTGGCCATTTGTAATTCAGTATCAATTTGCTGGTTCGCGAAATTTTAAGAGTGGAAAAGGATCTGTTATCGGGCTGAATCTTCTGTGAAACAATGCATTGCCCCTTATCTTGCAAAATCAGAAAATGAAAAAAGAATGATGGTCAAACAAATCATTCAGACCAGTGCTGACCTCACACCCAACTACGAAAATAAAACACTCACCATAACCTTGCATTCATTGTCGGCAAAAAGGTTCAATAACGCCGCGGATGAGTTGGCTAAATTCCTAAACCAGACAGAAAACATTTTCCCTGGCACTGATTTGAAAATGATTTTTGAAATTACCGCTAAATCAGTTTGCGCGAGGCAAGAAGTTCTGTAATTACCCATGTAATGTGAATTTATTATGACTCAATCAAACATTATCTTCGTTAGAGTTTGTCTCCCGAAGTGAAATAAATTAACATTAATATAAGTGTTCAGCATTCAATTATAAAACTCAATCAAACAAGTCAGAAAATATTTACGCATTTACGTTTAAATTCTGATATCCATATAGTTATCCTAACTTGACTTCTACATATTTTAGAACAAAGTAAGTTGTTTCCACTGAATCATTTCAAATTGGATTGCAAGTTTTTTTGGGGCCGTAAGTAGCCAAGGATGAAATATAGGTTACTATAAAGAAAGTTAGAGAAACTACTGTAATGTGCCTGGAAAGATCTAACTGTCAAATATTATTCAATACTACAGTGATAGATTCGATTAGTGTTCTTTTATACAGGAACACTTTGTTTGCCAGCTTAGAAGTGAGCTATTACTTATTGCTTCAAATATAATTTATCAGATGAATTCCATCAGTAAATATCATTTTAAACAATCAGCACGATAATTAAACACTTTCAAAGTAGTTGAATTGATAAAGGATATTCCTGAACATTCTAACATACAACTCATTTTTAAATATATTGAGCCTATTAGTGCTTCTTTTACTGACTATTAATGCGTTGGTATTACTGATTGAGGAACCTCTGGCAACACAAATTAGATTTGAAATAATTACGCAAGTAATCCCATCTCAATTCAGAAGGGAATAGGAATATATTAAAGGTAAAACTGGAATCTTTTACAGGTTTTATAGGGATTAGGCTGGTATCCAAACCTTCTCCAAAACCATCTTGTGGATTCTGTAAGAATAAATATTGTCTCTAATTTACTTAATTAATAACATCAAATCTTTCCCAAATTCAAAGTTGTATCTTTTAGTTGTATTCAGAAATTATATCAAGTTAAGGGATTTAATGTCCTTTAACATCAGAGTTGGTCATTAAATCTTCCAGGTATTTCCCCCAGATAGTAGGATTGGAATGAGTACCATGTCCGCTGGTTTTGTCTGTAATCGGAAGAAGAATATATTTTCCTTTTTTTACATTCGTAATTTCCTTTTCCATCAGTCCTAGCTCAGGTGGGTTTACTTGGTCATCAGCTGAGTTAATGGCATATAAAGGAGCAATTATTTTTGTTAGATATGGAGCCGGATTATAATCTCTGGAAGCATCAAAAGCATAGATCATATCATTCGCATCAAGTATAGATAAATATCTTGCTACCATTTTATCCATC
The DNA here is from genome assembly GCA_038322655.1 of Bacteroidales bacterium. Lineage (GTDB taxonomy): Bacteria > Bacteroidota > Bacteroidia > Bacteroidales > UBA4417 > UBA4417. The sequence goes on from JBBQGD010000107.1 coordinate 10,519, forward strand.
ATCTGTTCAGCAGTTTCCCGTGTTGGAGCTTTCAATTGCCACTGAAGGGGACTACTTACCATAAACATCATAGCTAAGATAGCTCCAGAAAGCCCTTCTTTGGGTTGCACAGTATACTCTCCGCCTTTCCATTCTTTATCCATTTCGATAAGATTAATCGCCATTTTTCTTTGAATTCGGTTTCTTCCGGCTATTTCAACAGGCAGACTGGCTAAAGGCATTAAAGCATCCATAAAATCAGGGTACGTATAACCCCAAACCCAGGTATGCATCCCTCCCATGGAAGTTCCCATTACCAATCGTAAATGATCCACCTTTAGGTGCTCGGTCAGCAATTTATAATTGGCAAGCACCATATCATCATAGTTGTATTTAGGGAATTTCATATGCAATCCGTTGCTGGGTTTGCTCGACTTGCCATGGCCTATATCATCAGTGAGTATGATAAAATATTTATTGGCATCCAGTATTTGGCCGGGACCAAATAAATTACCGGCGAAAAGGGGGCTTAAAAACCCGGTTCCGGATCCGGTTGTTCCATGCATAATTAGTATGGCATTATTTACTTTACCATCAGTACCATAAGTGATCTTCCCTATAGTAGTATAATGAAGATTTAGTTTTGCCAGGCTTTCACCACTTTTAAACTTAAAATTATCAACAACATAATCTCCCTCTATAGGAGCTGTATAGTTTATTTGCCCCATAGTAACATGGGTAAATAATGTTATCAGTATGATAAGTATCGATATGTTTTTCATATTAAAACGTTAATTAAATTTACAATCAGTGTTTAAGATTAAGTTCAATATCCAGCTGCATTAACCGCTATGGCAGCATCTATGGCCGTACCACCTTTTTTGAGAATTTCTAATTTGAGTAGCAATAGGTTGGCTTGACGCCACCATTCCGTTTCTGCTTATCACTTCAGATGGTCATGCAAAATTATGCCTATAAGCCTATCCTGAGCTACAACTGATGTAGCCAGGAAGGCAAGTATGATCATTCTAATTTTCTTCATCTTATTATTATAAACTGCTTTTCTGCTTATGACTAGATTCAATACGATTTCAATTCCAAACAAGTGAATGAGACCCTTTAAATATGCGGTTGGGATGGATTTATCTTCCACCTTTCATAAGCTACAATATCAGACAATATGATTAAATGAGCTGACTCGCTTTCATGAGTGAAGCAGAAAAGCAGTTTTACGTTAACATCTGACAGGCTTGATCTAGTATTTATCCCAGAATAGCTTTGTTTCAGTCTTATCCCCTCCGATTTTAGCAGCTGCATTAGTATAATTAGTGCCGTTCAATTGCTGTTCATTGCCAGGATATCTGTACCTGTTTGGAAAGCCCGAAATAGCTCCAAAAGGCAATGGCATTTCCGGATGGTCCAATCTTCTCAGCTCCACCCAGCCATCAAAAGGTCTGTTATATAATGCAATCCATTTCTGAAGACCAATTTTCTGTTTCCAATCTCCGGCTGCTGTGGTGTAATCTACATCAGCTCTCTGCAAATAAGTATCGGCTTCTGCTGCCGATCCTCCCCAATATATAATAGATGCCTTAATAGCATTATTGTAATGTTCTTTTGCTGTTCCCGTTACATTAAAGTCTCGCTCTATCGCTTCGGCACGCAGAAATTCCATTTCCATATAATCCATGAGCACAAAAGGGGCATCTGGAGCCGCAATACGGGCACTCGGCTTTGACATGTCTGTATAATTACTGGCC
>JBBQGD010000108.1:0-11796 GCA_038322655.1 Bacteroidales bacterium
TAAAGGGATCATCCTCGAAGTGGTTGAACAGAATTCTGTATAATTCAACCCCTTCGGGGCTGCGACTAACCTATTATTCTTTCTTAACCGTGGGTTGTACCCACGGTTATTTAAGTTAAGCCCTTTCAGGGCTTTGCGAAAAGGCAGCCACAGAAATTAACCTTAGATTATAATAAGAACGTAAATCATCTTCATGGAAACCAATCAGCTAAACCTTTTCAAAAAACTTCTTCCCGGCTTACTGCCCATTTTTGTGTTTATACTTGTTGATGAATTATGGTCAACTGAGGCAGGACTTGTTGTGGCGGTAGTTTTTGGCGTCGGGCAGCTTGGCTATGTATTTATCCGTGAAAAGCGTTTCGACCGGTTTGTGTTTTACGATACAGCCCTGTTGGTAGCCTTGGGAGGCATTTCAATTGCTCTGAATGATGAAATATTCTTCAAGCTAAAGCCTGCACTTATCAACCTGATTTTTTGTGCCGTATTAGGATTCTCAGCCTTCAGCAGTAAAAACCTGTTGATGATATATTCGCAGCGTTATATGGGAGATTTAAAGATGCCCGCCGGTGCGGAAAAAGCCATGCAGAAAACTATGAAAATGCTTTTCTGGCTGATGTTGGGTTATACTTTGCTGATTATTTATTCAGCATTTTATATGAGCAAGGAAGCTTGGGCATTTATCAGCGGCGGATTACTTTATATACTTTTCGGAATATTTTTCGCATGGCAATTTATTTCAGCAAAGCTGAAGGCAAAAGCACCAGCCAAAAACGAGGAATGGGTTCCGCTTGTCGACGAAAAGGGAATGATAACTGGCAAAGCCACACGCCAGGAAGTGCATCGCGGCCCTGGAAAACTGCATCCTGTTATACATTTACATATTTACAACAGCAAAGGCGAGATTTATCTGCAAAAACGATCGATGCTCAAAGATACCCAGCCAGGCAAATGGGATACATCAGTCGGCGGGCATGTTGATTTAGGCGAAACCATTGAGCAAGCGTTATTGCGCGAAACCACCGAAGAACTTAATATTACAGGCATTCGCCCTGTTCCGCTGGCACAGTATAAATGGGAAACAGAAAATGAATCGGAACTGGTATTCAGTTTCAGGGCATTGTATAATGCTATGCCGGTTTTCAATAAAAAGGAAATAGATGAAGGTCGGTTCTGGACATTAATGGAAATAAGGAAAAACTTGGGAACAGGAATTTTTACTCCTAATTTCGAAAATGAATTCTCGGTTTTAGTAAAGGCGATGGGCCGGAGTTAAAAGAGGCTGGAAGTCGGGAGACGGAAGTTGGAAGTGACCACTTTTAAACAGTTTTTTGCCTGACAAATAGTTGTTACATGTTTCATGTTTCAATCCCCCGCCTTCTGACTTCTGACTTCTGACTTCTGACTTCCGTCTTCCGACTTCAAGCCTTACACTTACAAAACTATCACTCCTTTAATCGCCGAAGCTTTCTGATATCGCTCAATTACTTCATCCGGGTTCAACATTACTTCTTTCACGGTAATACTCACATATTTCCCTCCTGCCGAATGCCTGTTGGTAAATTCCGCCTGGTGAGGAAACAAATCGTGGAGCATGGCGAAAATGCGGTTTTCGGCAGGGGCTATAAACTTAAACATATACACTGAAGGCCAGGAAACATCCTTAATGAGATGCTCGCGAAGTTTATCGAAATTATGTGGATCCAAGACTGAAAACTTTTTTTTAAAAGTAAAAACGTGGGTAAAACTGTTTGTGTAACTTAGAAGTATTATATTAACGCAAACAATCAGAATATGTTTGAAATTATAAATGTAGCAGCTGTTTTTCATAAAGCTAAAAATGTTGATTTTTAAAATAAGCTGGCTTCTAAATACTAATTTCTGAATTATTCCCTATCTTTATACTATTCATACAGCATCTAAATTCAACCTGATTAACAGAAATTTAAATAAAGAATTTTGCTATGAAAACGTCGGCTTTTATTATGTTTTTAGCAGTACTTGTTTCTGGTATAGCAGTGATATCATGTGAACCATTAACCGATACCAATTTAAAAAAATCTGGTTTCAGAATTGCATTCTCCGAAGGCACTATTTTAGGGGGAAATGAGATCATGTTTTATGACAGTTCAGCACATCTCTTGTTCCTGAAAGAGAATTTGGAGTTTAAACAAGGAGCTACAGGCTTTGATGTTTTGGTTAATAATGATACAATTTATCAAGGGACAATATTTCCCTGTTATTTATCATCGCGGCCTCTTTCGCAGTTTGTTATTACAGACTGTTTCTTTTATGGTAAAAATGTAATTGAGATTGGTTGTTCTCAGGAAACTAATGATTTACGCAATGACCCACGTATAATTAACTCACTTAAGGAAAGCGATTTATTACACCGTGGATTAAGCTGTAGTATAGATAGTATAAAAGTAAATTCCTTTGACAACTATTCAGCGGTCGTATGCAGCATTACAATTAAAAATAATGATAATATCAGCTATTACATACTTGACCCTGTAAAAATGGGGGAACTTGATTTTAACTGTTATACAGGTGGCTTAAACTTTCAAAATATAAATACAAAAGTCAGTTCATTTTTAAGATGGTCAATTCCCAATTCTGATTGGGGAAATTTAACCTTGAATGATTTTTCAATCCTTAAAGGTGGGGCGGAAGTAAAATATACTTTTAAGTCCTTCGATTACTATAAAATGGAGAAAGGAATTTACAAAGCTCAATTCAGGTTTTGTGGTTTAAAATATTCAATCCCTGATTTCAATTTAAGCCAAAAAGATGGCCGCATCTGGGTTGGGGTGCTTAATAATACTTTGGATAATATAACAGTAGAATGAAAAAATAATTTCAGGACAACGCTATTCGGGTAACTTTGCTCCTGAAAAATCACTTTGACAATCCGTATATGTTTGAAACAATTAAAGAAGTAGCCGCATTTCTGCGGAATAAAGGTATATCGTCTCCTGAAATCGGAATTGTTTTAGGAACAGGTTTAGGGAAACTGGTTTCCGAAATTGAAATAGAAGTTGCAATCGATTATGCTGATATTCCCAATTTCCCCGTTTCCACAGTTGAATCGCACAAAGGGCATCTTATTTATGGTAACCTCGAAGGGCATAAAGTGCTTGCAATGCAGGGCCGGTTTCATATTTATGAAGGATATTCGCTTCAGCAGGTAACTTTACCTATAAGAGTAATGAAGGTGTTAGGGGTAAAATGGCTCTTGCTTTCCAATGCTGCCGGTGCCATCAATAAAACATATCAAAAGGGTGACCTGATGTTGCTCGACGATCATATCAACCTGTTACCGTCGAACCCACTTACAGGTAAAAATATCGATGAACTAGGTCCCCGTTTCCCGGATATGAGTTGTCCGTACTCGCCGGTTATAAACAAAAAGATGGAAACGGCTGCTCAAAAACTTAACATCACCCTTCGAAAAGGAGTATATGCCGTGGTTGCCGGACCCAACCTCGAAACCCGTGCTGAATATCGCTACCTGGGAATGATTGGTGCTGATGTGGTTGGAATGTCGACGGCACCCGAGGTAATAGTTGCAAATCACATGGGATTGCCTTGTTCCGCAGTTTCGGTTGTCACCGATTTATGTGATCCGGATAACCTTGAACCGGCAAAGCTTGAAGATATACTGGAAACAGCAGGAAAGGCTGAAATTAAGCTTATCAGGCTGTTCAGGGAAGTGATCAGAGGGTTGTAACGGAATTTTCTTGATTTATTTCTAACAATAAGTCAAGAATTATTTACGAACGTAAGTCTCGCTTGTATTTGTGTAGAAATAGCTGTTTGACTTATTCTTAGCAATAAAATCTTTCAGATCTTTTGAAGAACTGAAGGTTTCCTTAATATAGTCGGTAACTTCTGAAGTATAAATTTCACCGGCCTTTTCATCATAATTAAATTTGAACAGGTTATAGTTTGTGCCTTCATCTTCCATGGCATTCATAAATATATCACCTTTAACATCAGAAAAAGTAAGGTGATATGTGGTTTCCGCCCATGTACTGTCAGTTGAAGAAAACTCCATTTTCTTTGCGGTAGCATGAAACTTATCATCCATACTAACAATATAATACGATGGATTTTCCGCTTCTGAATCAGCTTTACTCACCCATTTTCCTACAACTCCCGGCGAAACTGCAACTGTGCCTTCATCAATAGGAACACTGCTGGAAAACGGACAGCCGGTCAACAAAACGACTATCGCAAATAAACCTATTGATGTCAATGCTTTTTGGAAAAAGTTGAATCTCATAATATCTCAAATTAAGGTTGGTTTAATTATTTAGGATGACAAAAGTAAAGCAAAATGATTAGATTATTTCCCATCAATCTTCACCAGTTAAGCAATAAAACTATTAACTAAAATTTTAAATTAATTGTTGATTCATGCACTAATTGGATGAAGGGATTTTAAATCAGATACTCTAATTTATCCATATTCATTAATATCGAAGCTATAGGAATCAATCTAATCCTTTAAGTTATTTCTTATCAATTGTTCTGCACCCCAGCTTGGACGAATACAATTATTTTCAATTATCTTTCCTTCAGCATCTATAAGCACATAATGAGGAAACCCTGTAATACCATACTTCTCCTGGAGTATGTCTTCCCAATTTCCTTTAGCAAATAAATTTATGGTTTTTAACTGATGTTGACTGACCATATTTTTCCATCCTTTTTCATCACTTATCAAGCATATACTGATGATCTTCACTTTTTCATTTTTAAAAACTTCAACTAACTGATTCTCATCAGGAAATTCTTTGATACAAGGTTTACAACCGGTAAACCAAAAACTGAGATAGACTGCATTTCCCTTAAAATCCTTTAATGAAAAATATTTACCTGTTTCATCCTTTAAGTAGAAAGAAGGTGCAATATCACCTGGCTTAAGTTCATCTTTGTTTTTATAGTTTTTTAAATAACTTTTCAAATCAACATCCCCAACTTTATTAATAACTGATTCAAATTCAATATTAGATATCTGATTAAAATCAATCAACAATTGAATTTCCCTGGCAATTAAAACATCTGAGATATATGGTCTGAGCAAAGAATCTGAAAAATTGCAAAAATTCTTTAACGAATTTGATTTAATAGTTGAGTCCTTTTGAATTGACTTTTGCTTTGACTTCAGATTATGATACATATAGTCTCTAAGACTGAGGAAATAATAAATCGATAAAGTAGCATCTTCATCTTCCAGTGACAATTCCTTTAAAAATGAAAAATAATTTTCAGAAACAGACGGGGGAGTTCCTTGAGTGAACTCTAATAAGTGAGGCTGACTGAATTTAAGTCCAAATGAAGAATATTTAATATCTGCAGTTTCATAATTCACAAACCAACCGGGCAGTTCCTTTTTCTTATTGTATTCATTAAGAAATCCAACTTCAGTTTTGGTAATCTCGTCTATTTTGTTCTTAAATATCTCCAGGTTTGGTTCCATGTTTGCCAGCATTCCCTTTTGATAATTAAAATCAATCCCCTTAAAATACGCTTGCTTATCCTGATAGTATTCAGAGATTTTAGCATATCTTCCAATAAATTTAGCTACCGGATCAGACAGGTTTTTCCAATTTGAAAAATCCAACTCAACTTCCAGAGTGTCGTTTGGGATAAGAAAACAAATCAGTTTTAAATCTCTTCTCAGATTTTCAGTCACGGAAACACCATCACTTGAATCTGGATTGAATTCACTAATATAAATATCAACTTTCAGGGGTAACTGAATTTTCAAACTTATAAATCTGATTCCATCACCAGAAAGTTTTAATGGATTTCCTTCAGAGCTAACATTCGGAAAAAAGTTGAAAAATCTGGATTGAAAAAACAGAGTATCCTGAACATTTTTATAATTCAATTTTATTACAGATACTGTATTGAGATTGATTTTTCGAAAATTCGTATCCTGATTTACCTGGCTATTACAAATATTAGTCAAAAGAAGTAATAGGATGATTTGTGTTGGTTTCTTCATCTGAGTATACTTTAAATTATTCAAAAAAGAGTAGTATATATAATTGATTATATGTTTGTTATATTCAAATATTTATTAATTTAAACAAGGTTAATATGAAGTTCAGCCAATTCCTCCAGATAATCGTGCTGCAGGTCTTCGTGCAAGGCGTTTATAGAAACATGAATTTTCCTCACCTGGTTTAAGTATAAATTGTTGAGTGAATTACTCGATTTAATTGGAATTTTGGAATTTTTAAGTTGGCTGCAGAAATGAATCAGCAACTCAACTTCTGTTTGCTTGTTACCTGAATAGCGTATATATTTATTGGTGATCTTCAGTATTTTCCGAATACTCTTTTTTGCAAAATAAAGATGACTCTGGTTGATTTCAGCAAACTGACTATTTATCTCATCTTTTATACTTCTTATATATTCCAGTTCGTTATTGGCGTCAAACAAAAGGTAACTGAGTAATTCCTTATTCTCCTTTTTGTATTTCACCAGTTTCATGCAAATATCTACTACATCGCTGACAGGCAAAGTATTCAGTTCTTTTTTAAGCGTGCTGATAGAGGAAGCTTTCATCAGGATTGGTTCATTTTTTTGATGGGATCCAGTAAATACTCGAGTCCGTTCAGTTTAATTTCGTAAATGGTTCTGAGCAACATACCAAGTTTCCCATCCGGAAATCCTTTGGCATTAAACCATTCAAGGTAAGAAACCGGAAGATCACACAATATCCTGCCTTTGTATTTTCCAAAAGGCATCTGCATTTTTACCAGCTCAAGAAGCAATAGGGAATCGGGTTGTTGCTGCAAGGGGGACGGAGGTTTAAGGGTTTAAGCGTTTCAGAGTTTCAAAGTTTCAAAGTTTTCGAGTTTTCGAGTTTAGGCGAACCCTTCAAGGGTTTTAAACCCTTGAAGGGTTAATCGCGACATAATCAGTAATATAAACAAGCTCTTCCAGTATCAGACACCCTGCGGGCATGCAGGCACTATTCATTATTCGTTATTCGTTCCAGTGTCAGACATCCTTCGGGTGTACAGACACTTTTAACTTTTCATTTTTCACTTTTCACTTTCCTTTATTCACTTTTCATCAAATAATCATCCGTGCTCTTAACCTTGGCATAGGCTTTAAGTGTTGCCAGAGCTGCAAGATGAACATCTTCGGCCTTGACGGTTTTCCCGTTAAAGGTCTGGTCTTTTGCAGCACACGCATCATAAATTACGGTACACTTAAAACCATAATCCGATGCAGCGCGGGTGGCTCCTTCCAGGCACATATTAGTTTGCATCCCACAGAGTACAAGGTTTTTTATTCCGTTTTTATTTAAATAATCCAACAAATCAGTATGTAGAAAGCTGTTTACTTCATGCTTTACTATTATTTTTTCGCCAGGCAAGGGAACCACATTTGCTTGTATTTCAGTACCTTTCCCATCGCCATGTTTCACATGGATTACCAGTTGATTTGTTTTACGGAAATCAACCAGAAGTTTCTGAGCATTTAAACTTGCAGCAACAGGATTTACCAGTTCTGAGGACCCGCCTGCAAAGTAAAAATTCTGGATATCAATTATAAGTAATGCAGTTTTGGGCGTTTCTGTCTGGGCATGTGACACCATCGAAACCATTATAAACAGGATAAAGATTAATTTTTTCATCAGTATTTTTTTTTGTACGGCACAAGCGTATGGGTAAGATGCATTCGCGGAAACCAAATCAAATTTTAACTCTTCAAATTTAGTATAAAAACCATTGTGAATTGCCGTCGGAGGCATTTCCGCTGTTCAAGAAATTTTATTTGTAATTTTATTGATTCCAATTCATGCGTGTATCGGACAAATGATTTTGGCGGGATTGCGTTATGCAGATTCCATGTAACAAAGTAGGCTTGCCCCGGCATTTGGAAATGGGGAAGAATATGTTTGTAAGATTCCTTTTTCTCCATATTTAATTGGAAATAATGAAGCAATTTACAAAAAAGGGTGATGCGATTTTTAATCGCATATTAAAATACGGTGATTTTTTATTGTATCTTAAATCTCTGCGATTGGAAATCGCTGCACCCGAAAAGTCTGCGATTGGAAATCGCTGCACCCGAAAAGACTGCGATTGGAAATCGCTGCACCCGGAAAGAGAGCGATTGGAAATCGTTGCACCCGGAAATTGCTGTAGCCGCAATAAAAATTCCGGTCAAAATTATATCATGTGTTAATACAACCTTTTAACTCCCAATCTGCCCTTTACCAGGTACACGAAAATTCAAATGTCATGAAAAAGAAATTTTTAATTATCACATTTATTAGTATTTCACTCTTTACTTTTTCATGTAAGAAAGAGAAATCAGAGACAACGGAAATGAAACCGGTAAATCTCACAGAAAAGCAAAAACAATTGATTTCGTCAAGCAATGCTTTTGGCTTTGAGTTTTTCAAAAAGGTAAATGAGATTTCAGGAAGTACCTCCAACCTGATGGTTTCGCCTCTCAGTGTAAGTATGGCATTGGGCATGACCCGCAACGGTGCGGCGGGCAGCACTCTCGAAGCCATGACTAATACTTTAGGCTTTTCGGTTATGAGTGATAAGGATATCAACGAATCCTATAAATATATTATCGGAACATTTTCCACTCTCGATCCGAAGGTAAAAATGCAGATTGCCAACTCGATTTGGTATCGCAACACATTCAGTGTGGAGCAGCCTTTTGTGCTTACAAACCAGCAATATTTTGCTGCCGAGGTTTCCCCGTTGGATTTTACAAGCCCAAACGCTGTTAAAACAATCAACGACTGGGTTAGTAATAAAACCAACAAGCTGATTCCTTCCATCCTAGATCAAATTCCGGGAGATGCAGTTATGTACCTGGTTAATGCTGTTTATTTTAAAGGGCAGTGGCGATTCCAGTTTGAAACAAAAAACACACTTCAAAAACCTTTTTATCTTATTGATGGAACTTCCACTCAAGTTCCCTCGATGAATCAGCATGCGACGTTAAAATATTTCAAAGGAACAGGATTTGAATCCGTTGAACTTCCCTATAACCAGGGAAATTTCACAATGACGGTTCTGTTACCCGATGCAGGCAAGTCTATAAATGATATTATTCCATTGCTTTCGCAGGAAAGCTGGAATGCCTGGAGCCCGCAATTCAAGGAAACTGACATTCAGTTACAGATGCCTAAATTCAAATATGAATATGAGGAGAAAAAAATGAAACCAATCCTTGCTGATATGGGAATGGGGATTGCTTTCTCGGATTATGCCGATTTTACCCGGATAAATTCGGGTGGCGGTCTTGCTATTTCAAGGGTGTTTCACAAAACTTATATAGCAACCGACGAAGAAGGTACCGAGGCTGCAGCTGTCACTGCCGTCGAAATTGGTTATACTTCGATAGGACCAGCTCAACCTTATTATTTTACCATTAACCGGCCATTTATTTACTTTATCCATGAAAAATTCACAGGCTCTATATTATTTATCGGAACGGTTATGAACCCGAATTTGTAACAAGGAATTCACTTTAATTGAGGGATATATGTTCAATTCTGTCTTTTGTTTAGAATTAATCGCAGTTCTTTACACAAAAACATCTTAAATTTGTATTGCTTTAAAGTTTGAATAATGAAAAGAAATTTATTTATCATTTCTATTATTTCAATTATCCTTTACAATTGCAAAAAAGATGAACCTGCAAAGGTTCAGGATGTCCTTAAAATTACTGAAGGTACTTATACCGGTACCTTTCAATGCAATAATCCAAGCTATTATGGTTCAATATCAAACGTTTCAATCCCGATAGCTATCGGGACTTCAAACACCTGGGAAGGATCAACCCAAAGTGAAATTCAAGGTTATTAACCTGCTTTGTGCAGAGGCAGTTATTCGGTTGAAGATTCAACGATTGTATTTGTTAACGAATGTGCCTGGGCTACATACTATGATTGGACTCATATCCTTTCGGGGCGATTTAATCTGAAGATTGAAAAGGATAAAATCTGGTTTTCCCGAAACCATGAAGAATATACTGACAAGTATGAACTGACACGAAAATACTAGGTTTTCCAGAATTAATAAAGGGGTAAAAGAAAGTCAGAGGTTCGATGCCGTCATGACTTAAATATACTTTTCGGGTTGTATTCAATAATTAAGCCGTGAACTATACGGCCTCAGTAATTGTTCTAAAGAACAGATTATACCCCGACTTTCAATCAATGCCAAAGATGGATCCCGAAGTACCCAAAAAGAAAATTACCTTACCTGGTTTACGCAAGCTTTTCAGGCTGTACAGCTATATAAAACCCTACAAATACGAATATGGCCTGGGATTGCTTTTCCTTCTGGGCTCAAGTAGCGCCAGCCTGGTTTTCCCGAAATTATTAGGTGAGTTGGTCGACCTGGGTAACCAGGGAAAACTGGCGCAGGAAATAAACCGCATCGCGTTGATCCTTATTGCTGTTTTGGTCGGACAATCCGTATTTTCATATTTTCGAATTTTTCTTTTTGTGCGTGTGGCCGAAAAAACGCTGGCTGATCTTCGCCAGGATACCTTTAACCACCTGATCCGTCTACCAATGAAATTCTTCCAGTTCCGAAGGGTGGGGGAGTTGAACAGCCGGATTTCGTCGGATATCACCTTACTGCAGGACGCGCTAACCAGCACCCTGGCAGAGTTTCTTCGCCAGATTATTATTATTGTCGGAGGCGTGAGCCTTATGATGATAACATCTTTAAAACTTACCCTTTTCATGCTAATGATACTACCTCTGATCATGATTTTGGTAGTACTTTTTGGCAGGTATATCCGGAAACTTAGTAAGCTTGCACAAAAGCAGGTTGCCGATTCAAATACTATTGTAGAGGAAACCTTGCAGGGAATTCAAAGCGTAAAGGCTTTTACAAACGAGTTTTTTGAAATGAAGCGGTACAAAAGCAAGACACTTGAAATTGCCCAGACAGGCATTAAAAACGGCAAGCTTCGCGGGGCATTCTCATCCTTCACCATACTAGGACTCTTTGGCGCCATGGTGGCTGTAATCTGGAAAGGATCGACTCTTCTGGCAACCGGTGAACTGGCTACAGGTGAGCTTTTCTCTTTTGTGATATATTCCATGTTTATCGGCGGCACCATTGGAGGAATGGCTGACGTATTTGCCAGGGTGCAGAAATTTATCGGAGCAACCGAAGATTTACTTGAAATATTTAACGAGCCAGTTGAAGAAGTTGAAGATGTGGCTACACTATCACCCGATCAGATATTACATGGAAGTATTCGTTACGAAAATCTTTTCTTCAGTTATCCGACCCGAACCGAGGCAACGGTTCTGAAAGGAATAAGTGTAGAAATAAAACCGGATACATTGGTTGCGCTCGTTGGGCCAAGCGGTGCCGGCAAGTCAACATTTGTATCGCTTTTACTTAAGCTTTATGAACCAACAACAGGTAATATCTTTTTTGATGAAAAGGATAGTCGTACTATATCGGTTACTTCTTTGAGAAGCCAGATGGCTATTGTGCCGCAGGATATTTTTCTTTTCGGAGGAACCATTCGTGAAAACATTGCTTACGGGAAAACCGGGGCAACAGAAGACATGATTGTTGAGGCCGCCCGCAAGGCAAATGCCTGGGAATTCATAAGTCTTTTCACTGAAGGACTCGATACGCTTGTCGGTGAGCGTGGCACCCAGCTTTCGGGTGGTCAGCGGCAACGGATAGCTATCGCTCGTGCAGTTTTAAAAGATCCCAAAATCCTGATTCTTGATGAAGCCACCTCATCTCTCGACTCGGAGTCGGAACG
>JBBQGD010000109.1:0-11791 GCA_038322655.1 Bacteroidales bacterium
ACCGGGGCAAAAATGAAACCACTGGGTTTCGAATCCAATATTTCATTAGATTTCCCGATGAAAGAATTTTCATCACTGTAATTAAACGTAGCTATCTGAAGCTCGAAGTTGAATTTTTTTATTTCACGCGCTGCAGCTTTAATTCCTGCCAAAGGTTTTTCCCAATATGCATTGCTTTCGGGATCAGGAATCAGAACGGCAATTATGTACTTTGTTTTCGAAGCCAGGGATTTGGCAAGCAGGTTGGGAGTATATCCCAGTTCCTCAATTATTTCAAGAACCTTTTCACGCGTATTTTGAGAAACTTCGCCCCGGTTATGCAACACCCGGTCAACAGTACCAATAGAAACATTGGCTCGTTTGGCTATATCTTTTATGCCTGTTTTCAATGATTTGTCCTTTAAATTATAATTGAGCTTCAGGGTTTTGAACATTCCGTTAACGTACACGGCAAATATATAATCATTTTTTGAAATACCGTTAACGGAAACGGTATTTTTTTATTTAATAAATTTCCTGAACCAGAAAATACGTATATCAAAGCATCGGAAAATCTTTTCAGTAAAAGAAAATTTTATATTTTTGAGTAATAGTAAAGCCCAAATATTAAACAGTTTATAATTAATAAAAGATTCATTATGAGCGAAATGTATTCAATTAGTCCTAACGGAGAAAAATTTTCATTGCCAAAATCTGAAGATTATAAGTCTGAATTTGAAGGACTTAAAAAACGTATTGAGCTGGAGCGGGCAAAGAACCGTGAAATTGTAGTAGTTATGGGTGTGGGGTTTGTAGGTGCGGTAATGGCGGCTATAGTAGCTGATACTGTCGGTAAAAACGGTGAACCTTCAAAATTTGTAATTGGGATGCAGCGGCCAAGTGTACGGAGTTTTTGGAAAATCCCTTTGCTTAACCGCGGTGTGTCTCCTGTAAAAGCTGAAGATCCTGAAGTAGATCTGATGATTTCGCGTTGTGTCAACGAAAAGCAAACCCTGATAGCTACATATACATATGATGTTCTTAAGCTTGCAGACGTTGTTGTAGTGGATGTTCAGTGCGACTATATCAAAGCCGAGCTGGGCAATGTCCGTAACGGAGAAACCGAAATGGCTGCCCTCGAAGCTTCACTTGGTGTTATCGCCGAGCGCATTCCATCCAACGCCCTCGTTCTGATTGAAACAACGGTTGCACCTGGGACTACTGAGCAGGTTGCCTACCCATTGATGAAAAAAATCTTTAAAAAACGTGGAATTGACACTGATCCGCTATTGGCTCACAGTTATGAGCGGGTAATGCCGGGACGCAATTATGTTGCCAGCATACGTGATTTCTGGCGGGTTTGCAGCGGAATTAACGAAACGGCAAAGCAACGGGTCGTAAAATTTTTAAACGAAGTATTGAATACAGATAAATTTCCTTTGACCGTTATGGATAGACCCATAGAGTCGGAAACAGCAAAAATTATTGAAAACAGTTACCGGGCAACTATTCTCGCTTTCCTCGACGAATGGAGCTTATATTCTGAACGAAATGGAGTTGACCTGGTGAAAGTAATAAAAGCCATTAAAATGAGGCCAACTCACAGCAATATTCTTTTCCCCGGTCCTGGTATAGGGGGATATTGCCTGCCAAAGGACGGCGGCCTGGGTGTATGGGCGTACAAGCATATCCTTGGCTTTGAGGATGATATATTTAAAATTACACCCATGGCTATTGATATAAACGATACGCGCGGGTTACATGTGGGGCAGCTTACCCGTGATGCGCTGCGTAATATGGGTCAGCCAATTGCGGCAGCGGAAATACTGGTGCTTGGTGCTGCGTATCGCGAGGATGTGGGTGATACCCGCTATAGTGGTTCGGAAGTGGTAATCAGGAAACTCGCCGAAATGGGCGCTGAAATCCGTGTGCATGATCCGTATGTGGAGCATTGGTGGGAATTTGAACAGCAGGATTCGTACCCGGCTACCGGACAAAGCAAGGCAAGATTTTTCCGCAACCAGGAAAAGCTAAAGGAAATTTATGTCGAACAGGATCTGTCAAAAGCTATGAATGGTGCAGAAGCAGTAATCCTGGCTGTGCCGCATGAAGCGTATCTTACACTTGATCCTGATGAAGTAGTAAAATTAACAGGTCAGCCAGTAGCAGTAATTGATTGCTTTGGGATATTATCCGATGAAAAAATCAAACGCTATTTTCAATTAGGCTGCGAAGTGAAAGGGCTGGGGCGCGGGCATATTCAACGCATTAAAGAAGAAACACGCAAAGCATAATACGTTTTGCTACAAAAAAGAATGCTTTTGAATAGTTAAGTTCTTTATTGGAAAGTTTTGCTATGCTGTTAAATAGCTTGAAATGTTAATTCTTTTTTATCTTTAAGTCGTTCAGGTAATCGGAAGGAGTTTTCCCGTATTGTTTCCTGAAACTGCTTGTAAAATAAGAGTGCGAATTAAATCCAACTGCAAAGCCAATTTCATCAACGTTTGTATTCCCCTCATTCATAAGCAGGATGGCTTTTTTTAAACGGATATACCTTACAAATTCTGTTGGCGTTTGGTTGGTTAGCACTTTCAGCTTACGGTAAAGTGAGCTTGTACTGATGCCAATATTTGCTGCCAGGTTGTCAATAACAAATGATTTGTCATTTAAATGTTTCTCCACAATTGAAGTAGCCTTTTCGATCAGCATTTTGTCGGAGAATAGCACGTCCATTCCGTCAGCCCACGCGCTGTTGGATTCAGAAAATATCTCCCTGAGTTTTGCACGCGAAGAAATTAAATTTTCAATCTGAGCCTGCAAAATATTTTCATCGAATGGTTTTGTGATATAGGCATCAGCCCCGGTTTTCAACCCGCCGATCTGCTTATCAGAATCACTGAAAGCGGTAAGTATAATAACAGGTATATGACTACTCAAAATATTGTTTTTAAGCTGACGGCAAACTTCAAACCCATCCATTTGCGGCATCATTACATCAGTAATAACCAAATCGGGAATAATAGTCAAAGCAGTTTCGAGACCCTGTTTCCCGTTTGGAGCAGTAACAATACGATACTGCTGGCTTAACATGTTTTTAAGGTAGGTTCTGAGTTCGTAATTATCCTCTATAATCAGAATGGTGATTGTTTTTTCCTTTTCTGAATGTATTGGCGATAACCGGGATAATTCCGGCACAACGCTATGTTGCTTAGTATTATCAGTTTCTTCCTTCCATTCTGTATCCCCCTGAATTTCTTCCACAAACGGGAAACTAATAGTGAAAGTTGACCCTGACTCTATCTTTGATTTAACCCTGATATTTCCTTTGTGCATACGGGTATATTCGTAAGCCATGTGCAAACCGATTCCTGTACCGGATGACTGGTGTTTTTTGCCCTGTTCAAATCGCTCAAAGATTAATTTCAGATCATCTGAACTGATACCTGGTCCGCTGTCCGAAAACTCAACACATATCATGTCACCATCGATCACTTCTCCTACAACAACACTGTCATCAGCATATTCGTCGGAATGGGAAGAATAAACCGAGACTCCGACGGTCCCGTTTTCAGGTGTAAATTTCATCGCATTCGAAAGTACATTGAAAAATATCTTTTCTGCTTTTTCCGTATCCAGAAACAAGATCAGTTTTTCAACTTCCGGGTTAAATGACAATTGAATGTGTTTGTCCTTCGCTTCCATTTCGAAGTAGCTGATTACATTCCGGCATAAAAGTATCAGATCCGTATTTTGAGCCCTGAAAACAGCTTTCCCGGATTCAATTTTCCGGATATCAATTAATTGATTAACCAGTCGCAACAAACGGTTTGAGTTGCGCTGCATCGAAAGCAAATGCTCTCTGACTTTAGGTTCCAGGTTAAATTTTTCGAGCAACAGGTTTACCGGTGACGAAATCAACGTCAGCGGGGTTCTGAACTCGTGGGAAATGTTGGTAAAAAACCTGAGCTTCATCTCCTGAACCTGCGCTTCTGACTCATGCAGCAAACGTTCCAGCAAAAGTTCTTTTTTATACTGCAGACGTTCAACAATCCCTTTATGCAGAACATAAACGACAATCAGCAGTAATACAAAATATGTAAGGTAGGCATACCACGACAACCAGAAAGGCGGTGAAATACTGATTTTTAAACGTGTGGGTTCAGAGTTCCACACATTATCGTTGTTACTGCCAATTACTTCAAACACATAATCCCCCGGCGGTATTTTCGTAAAAGTGGCATAAGTCTGGGTTCCGGCATCAACCCATTTATTGTCATAGTTTACCAGGCGGTATTTAAACTGGTTTTTGGTAGGCAGTAAAAAATTGTTGGCTACAAAGTTGAAAGTAAGCGAATTCTGGTCGTAGGTAAGTTTAAGCAGATCTTCAGTGGCAAGTGTTTTCTTTAACGGGGATTCTTTGCTGTGATTAGTGACTATAATATTATTGATTGACATTGAGGTTAGAATTACCCTGGGCGGAACCGGATTGGTTATCATTTGCTCAGGAGTAAAAAGGGCAAACCCTTTTGTGTGACCAAAAAGTATTTCGCCCGAACTTGTCTGAAATGCTGCTCCCGGGTTGAATTGACAGCCTTTTAATTCATCTTCCCTATAAAAATTACGTAGTATTTGTTTTACAGGATCAATACTTGATATACCATTTTCGGTACTCATCCAAAGTATTCCGTTTTTATCCTCCTGTATGCCATACACATCATTTCCATCCAAACCGTCTTTGATCTGGTACGAAGTAAATTTTTCACTTTTCTTATCGTACCGGTTGAGGCCACCCCCACTGGTGCCGATCCAGATTATCCCCTTACGATCCTGGTAAAGAGATAAAACCTCGTTGCTGCTTAAGGTGTTACTATCATAAGGTCTGTTTTTGAATCGCCTGAATACTCCTGTTTTTGGGTTAAATTGGTTTAACCCGTTTTTTGTCCCTATCCAGATGCTTTTATCGCTATCAACAATAACCGAACGAACCTGGTTGTTACTTAAGGTCTTTGGATCAGTTGTCAGAAAAAGAAACTCAGCCATAAACCCTGATTTGGGATTATAATGGTACAGTCCTTTGCCTTGTGTTCCAATCCACAAACCACTATCTGATTCAGCAAGGGCATAGATGCTGATTCTTTCGTCGTTAAATTTTTTCAGTTTCCTGAAAACAGTTTCATCTTTTTTCTGAAACCATAAACCATCCAGAAAAGTTCCTATCCAAAGCGTTTCAGATTTCTTATCGAAATACATTGATTTAATGTCTTCGATCTTCTTCCCGTTTTCCGTTTTAAACGGGATGTTGACCATCTTATTTAACTCCCTGTCCAGTACATTAAGATTTCCAAACTCGGTGCCGATAAGGATTGTTTTATCTGTTTTTTCGGCAAAAGAACTTACAAACTCATCATCCATTTCCGAAAGAGGCTGATCCTTTCGATAAAGGGAAAAGCTGTTGTCGAAATTTGAAAGGTAAGCCAGGCCTCCCGACCAGGTTCCAATCCACATACCATCTTTCGAATCGCGGAATATTTTGTAGACACTATAATAAGGAAGACCTGAAATGTCCTGTGGGAGAATATTAAAACTTTTTCCTTTATCAATGATTGAGATGCCCTTGTAGGTCGAGATCCAAATCCGACCGTTCACATCTTTGTTTATGTCACGAACCCGGTTATGGTTAATCTTATATTCATCAGCAGGATTACTTCCGTAATGTTTTATAAGGTTGCCGGCAAATCCGACAAAATCAAGTCCCGATAAATCATACCCTACCCACAGGCCGGATTCATCCGAAAAGATCTTTCGTATTAACTCTGACTGATGATGGTAAAATACACTGAATTTAGGGCTCGATGTTTCATACCGCCATATTGTTCCGTTAACTCCTCCAATCCATATGCTTCCCCGGGAATCGTAGGCTGCGCAGGCAAAATTCTCCTGCCTGGATCGCACCTCCATAACTTTCTCGAATTTATGCGAATCCATATTGTACATTCCTAACATAACATTGGTCAGAATGAAGATATTTTTATCTTTTCCTTCAAAAATTTCACGGATGTTACTCCCTAACTTTTCTCCTGATTTATCCTTAAAATCAGGAGAAATAAATTGATCGTTCGTATTATCATAAATGCATACTCCTTTGGAGGTCCCTATCCAAAGAGTTCCGGAAGAATCCAGAAAAATGGTACGTATGGAGTTATCGGGAATGGTGGTGGAGTCATTGGGATCGTGAAGAAATTTCTGAACATTCACTGAATTGTACCGGTACAAACCATGGGTAGTGCCGAACCAGATAAACCCATCAGCATCTTCCCCAATGGAATTGATTGAACCATACGTAAAACCTCCGATGGGAGAAATCCTCCGAAACGAAAAATTAATATTCTCGGGAATGGCACCAAAAGAAAGACTGCCAGTTACATAGAACAGAATCAGCAGCAAAAGGAATTTTCTCATGTGTCAATTTATATAACTGTTTTTACTTAGCCCAACACTAAAGTAAGTCAAAAGCGACAAAAAGATATCCTCATAAATAAATCATTCAGACTTATAATGAAAATGATTTCAAAAATAGCTTTTTAATATCAGGCATTCCTCTTTTTGTAAAAAAACTCTTTCAATTATCCGTCTTTTTGATTGATAATTTATATTCTGATCTATTTTTTCTAAAACAAGAAGGATAATTTAGACGCAAAGAATGTACTTCTATTTATTTTAGCAAACGGGTATACATACTAAATAATCTATGAAAAAAAATGTACTAAATTGCGATCACATCCAAAAGTCGAAAATACTGATGTTTCGAATGATAGGATCCATGGCAATACTGTTTTTATTGCTTAATAGCTTAACTCTTCAGGCAGGCATAATTCCTAAAACAAATCCTTTGCTATCGGAGGCTTTTCAGCCCCAAAAAGTGAGCGGTAAAGTTACCGATGAGCAGGGAGTCTCCTTGCCAGGAGTTAGCATAGTTATTAAAGGCACAACATCAGGTGTTATTACCAATATCAATGGCACTTATTCTCTTGATGTTGCCAATGAAAATGCCATACTGGTATTCTCATATATTGGTTTTGTTACACAGGAAATCCAGGTTGGAGCCCAGTTAACAATAGATGTTGTATTGAAACAGGATGCTCAAAAGTTAGATGAGTTTGTTGTTGTTGCCTACGGCACTCAGAAAAAATCACACTTAACAGGTTCAATTGCCAAATTAAAAACCGATAAACTGGATGAAATTCCGGTGGCTCGCGCCGACCAGGCCTTGCAAGGGAAAATGGCTGGCGTACAGATTAATAACAGTGATCCCGAAGCCGGATCAGCACCCCAGATACGCGTGAGAGGTATGGGGTCAATCAGTGCAAGCAGCGATCCTCTTATCGTTATAGATGGGTTCCCGACTCCGGATGGCTTATCTATGGTAAGCATGGGAGATATTGAGTCGATTGAAGTGCTTAAAGATGCTGCATCAGCAGCCTTGTATGGTTCGCGTGCAGCCGGGGGTGTAATACTGGTAACCACAAAAAGCGGTAATATAAATAAACCAAAGTTCAATTTTAAAATGTATAGCGGCGTAAGGACAGCTTTAAAACTGCCCGACATGTTAAATACGGATGAATACATGGGACTCCTTTATAGTGAGGCGGAATTGCGTAAGCTTGATCCGGCTATTGATGGAAGTTCAAGCTCGACTATGACTTTTAACAGAGCTACAGATACTGAAAGATCCGGGTATTTAATATTGCATAATTACGATGATCAGCCAACTGATTGGCTGAATGAAGGATTAAAGAATTACGGCTCAGTGCAGAGTTACCAGCTGAGTGCTTCGGGCGGTGATAAAAATCTGAAATATTTCATATCAGGAAATTATAATAGTGATGATGCTATTATGAAAAACAGTTCTTATGACAAGTTTTCATTTCGTGCAAAAGTGGATGGTAATCTTTCAAAAAGGGTATCTATCGGATTTAATTTAACCCCAACATACAGTAAAAAGGAAAGCCCGGCTGTTGATCTTACTGATTATATGCGTTTCCCATCCTGGATGCCTATCCGTCATAACGAAGCAACGGCAGCTCTTTCAGGAAAAATTGCAGGCGACTACGCTCAACCCAGTGATTTTAACGGATCGTCCCTGACTGGTTTCGGATATGGTAATGAAGTATGGACTTTAGTAGGACAAAATCCATTTAGTTCCAGCAATCAGAATCCTGTTTCCATCCGGGAACGAACAAGCATTTTTACTGACGATTACAGGTTACAGAGCAATGTATATCTAGTAGTCGAAATAATTCCGGGCCTCAAATTCAAAACTTCAGATGGTATTTATGTTGAATATAAAGAATACAACATTAAGGAACAAACATCAGCTAAAAAATCTGGAGTTCCCAATTCATTGACCCGTCAAACTACTTTGAATACAGATTTATTGTCGGAGAATACTCTCGATTATTCAAAGAAAATGGGTAATCACGAAATAGGAGCATTGGCCGGATTCACAATGCAAAAAACAAACAACAATTACAATGCAATAGTGGCAACCAATTTCCCTGACGAAGAAATGCTTTCATTCAATCTGGCATCACAACTTTTACTGGATAGTCCGACTTTGCCCGGAACAACCTCTTATTACTACTCCGAATCATTAATGTCACTTTTAGGTCGACTGAATTATGCTTTCAAAGGGAAGTACCTTGCTTCAGTAAGTTTCCGTTCCGACGGCAGTTCCAAATTTGCCGAAGGTCATAAATGGGGTAGTTTCCCTTCAGTATCTCTCGGGTGGCGCGCCTCCGAAGAGGACTTTTTAAAAAATTACAGCTGGTTATCGAACCTGAAACTAAGGGCCAGCTATGGTTTAACAGGTAACAATGGGATCCCGCAATACTCATACATGAACACAATCAACACCAGTAATTATGTCCTTGGAGCATTACCCGGGGCATTAACCGGGGCAATGGTTTCAGGAATGTCGTCGAACAGCGATGCATTAGGAAACCCTGATATTACCTGGGAGCAAACCCAGGAAGTAAACATTGGATTAGATTTTGGTGTGTTGAAAAACAGAATCACACTTTCAGTTGAATACTACAACTCCAATACAATACAGTTGCTGCTTCAGCAGCCTGCCATGTTTATTACCGGTCACGAATCCTACTGGAACAATATAGGCAAAGTAAATAACCAGGGTATTGAAATTGAACTCACTACAAACAATATCGATAACAATGGATTTACATGGAGAACTTCTGCAAACTTCTCTACCAACAAGAACAAGCTGCTTAATTACGGGAATAAGGAGAAAGAAGACAATTTCGGCGAAAGGAATGAAGTTTACAGAGCTATTGTCGGTCAGCCTTCCATCCAGTTTTATGGTTATCAAAGTGATGGCGTTTATACAACATTCGAAGAAGTAGCCGCAGCAAAAGCAATTACTGATGCCAATGGTGTCCCGTTTACTTACAGTAAATTCCCACCGGTTGTTGGTGGATTAAAAGTTATCAATACAAATGGTGACAACAAACTTGATGCTGACGACCGAGTGGTAATAGGTAATCCATTCCCTGATTTCACCTGGGGTATTACAAATACGTTTACCTACAAAAGCTTTGATCTCAGCTTTTTAATACAAGGAATTCAGGGAAATGATATTTTCAATGGTAATGTGTATTACAACGAACAACTCCGCCTCAATACGGCATATACCAATAACCGGTATGTGAGTCCGGCTTATCCCGGCGATGGCAAAACAGTTTATTCCAATACCACAGCAGGTGGAGACCTCATGCTAAGCGATTATTGCATTGAAAATGGTTCGTATGCAGCCCTCCGCGATTTTTCTTTTGGATACACAATCCCGCTTAAAGCTGCAGAAGCTATAAAAATCAAAGGATTGAGGGCCTATTTCTCGGCCCAAAACATGTTCTACCTCATGGCATCCAATTACAGAGGTATAAATCCGGAAGCTCGTAAAACCAGCAGTAACTATTCCAGTCCTTTGCTGGATGGATATCAGCGAGGCGCTTTCCCTCTGAATAAAACCTTCGCGGTTGGAGTGGATGTAACATTCTAACGAAATTCAACCCGAAATAAAAAAAATGATGAAAATGAAAAACGGAATAAAAATATTTTTGGCGATTTCTGCAATTATAGCAACGTCAGGCTGTAAGAAATTTCTTATTGATGAACCTCAATCAGTTTTAACGCAGGTTGATTTTTATACTACACCGATTCGTATCAATCAGGGTGTTTTAGGTTGTTATGCCGGCATGGCTACCATTATGCAGGATGAGTGGATGTTTACCGAAAACAGAACCGATAACAGCTGTGTGGCAAATACAGGTACGGGGACAACTGTGAGGGTTGATTTATGTGACCTTAAGTTTTTCAGAACATCGCCCAGTTTGCCAATGCTTAAAACCTATTGGTACAAAATTTTTCAGAACATATCGAATGTTAATGCAGTTTTGCCTTCGTTAGCTGACAATAGTTACGTTCCTGTTGAATCGCAACGGGCACAATACGAAGCAGAATTACTGTTTATCAGGGCATACCATTACTATAACCTGGTGAATTTATTTGGCGACATGTTCAAAATTACCACCGTCATAGGTCCGAACGAAGCTAAAAAGATACCACGTTCGCCTGTATCTGAAATTTATAACGAGATTATCATTCCCGACCTGATTAAAGCTGCCAACCAGGCTCCCGCAGTGTATTCAGCCGATGAAACAGGACGAATCACTAAATGGGCCGCCAAGAGCTTATTAGCTAAAGCGTATATGATGATTGGAGGACCCGAAAACCTGGCCAAAGCAAAAGTATTGCTGGAGGAGGTGTTAACAAAATCTCCTTACGGTTTATTATCCGGAGCCGGCGCTTATGCTAAAATCTTTGATATCAACAGTGAGATGAATAATGAAATCATTTTTGCTGTCAGATACAAAGGCGGAGCATCAGGTATAGGCTCTCCGTTTTGGGGAACTTTTGCTCCCGAAGGTTCGGCAAATCTATTCTTAAAAATTGGCACTCCCGGCGGAAACAATAATCCGACCTATGAACTCATGGATCTTTTTAATTCCAATAATAAAGATAACCGTAAGGCGGCATGTTTTAAAGTTTGGGTTAAATCTGCTACTTCACAGATACAATATGTTTCAAAATATATGGATCCTACCATAACCCAGCAATTGCAGGGTGAAAATGACTGGATCGTTATCCGTTATGCCGACCTGGTATTACTTTATGCCGAAATTCTCGCACAGGATGGCAACTTTGGCATTGCACATATTGAAGTGAATAAAATCCGGGCAAGAGCAGGCTTGAATCCTATTGCCGATCCATATTCCTCAAAAGAAATTGCTTTGGATAATGTTTACAATGAACGCCGCATGGAACTTTGCTTCGAAAATCAACGTTGGTTTGATCTGTTGCGCATGGGAAATGCATACGGCAATCCCAATAAAGCAATTGAAGTTCTAAAGCAGCACACTTTTATGACGGACTGGGATATTTTGTACTCTTTATATAACCCAATACTTCCTCCCGAGGAACGCTTTTTCAACAAAGCAAGATTGTTATTGCCCATACCTCAGTCGGAAATCGATACAAACAATGAAATGGTAATTGCTCAAAACGCTGATTATTAATCAATTAAATTAAAATGAAAACAATTAATAAATACAGTTATTTCTTTTTACTGGTGCTTTTAGCCGCAATCGGTTTTGTTTCGTGCGCTAAAGACGAAGGGACAGTAATTGTTCCCAGAACAACTGAGGACTACAAACTCCAGATGAGCCAGTTTGTTAAC
>JBBQGD010000110.1:0-11633 GCA_038322655.1 Bacteroidales bacterium
ACACCATGAGCCGCGGGTTTTACCATGTGGGTCGTGGCAGCGGGGCCAACAGTATTGTGGCTTACTGTCTTCGCATCACCGACGTGGATCCCATTGAACTGAATCTATATTTCGAACGTTTCCTCAATCCCAAACGAAGCAGTCCACCCGACTTTGATATTGATTTCTCGTGGAAAGACCGTGATGAGGTATTTGAATACATTTTTAAACGTTACGGACATAAACACACTGCTTTGCTTGGCGCGACATCTACTTTTAAAGGGAAATCCATACTTCGCGAACTTGGCAAAGTGTATGGCTTGCCAAAAGAAGAAATTGACATACTGGTTGAAGAACCCAATAATCCGCTCAACAGCGACGATATCGCCAATCATATCGTAAAACTCGGCACACGCATGACCGACTTCCCGAATATCCGCAGCATACATGCCGGCGGGGTGCTGATTTCGGAAGAGCCGCTTACCGCTTACACCGCACTCGATATGCCGCCAAAAGCTTTCCCCACCACGCAATGGGATATGTACGTGGCCGAAGACCTGCGTTACGAAAAACTTGATATCCTGAGCCAGCGTGGCATCGGGCATATACAGGAAGCTGTTGATATCATCAGGCAAAACAGGGGGATAAACATTGATATACATCGAGTGAGCGATTTCAAAAAAGACGAGAAAATCAAGAAACAGTTGAAGTCGGCTGAAACCATCGGCTGTTTTTATATTGAAAGCCCGGCCATGCGCGGATTGCTGAAAAAGCTGAAATGCGACAATTACCTTACACTCGTGGCTGCCAGCAGCATTATTCGTCCGGGTGTTGCCCGTTCAGGGATGATGAAGGAATACATCTGGCGATTTCATAATCCGGATAAGTTCAAATACCTGCATCCCATTATGGAAGAGCAACTTGGCGAAACCTATGGTGTGATGGTGTACCAGGAAGATGTGCTTAAAATATGTCACCACTTTGCCGGCCTCGACCTGGCCGATGCCGATGTGCTGCGCCGCGCCATGAGCGGGAAATACCGTTCGCGGATTGAATTTCAGAAGATTGTGGATAAATATTTCGAAAGTTGTTATGCGCAGGGACACTCCGAAGAAGTTACCAAAGAAGTATGGCGGCAGATTGAATCGTTTGCCGGCTATTCTTTTTCGAAAGCGCATTCGGCTTCGTTTGCTGTTGAAAGCTACCAGAGTCTTTTTCTGAAATCGTATTACCCGCTCGAATTTATGACTGCTGTGCTCAACAATTTTGGTGGTTTTTACCAGGCTTGGGTATATATAAATGAAGCGAAACGATGCGGAGCAACTATTGAACTGCCATGCATCAACAGGAGTAATCATACCACTACAATTACAGGAAGTACAATCTGGTTAGGTTTCGTATACATTGCCAACCTTGAAAACAATAGTGCACACGCCATTATCGATGAACGCACCCGCAACGGACCTTTTCTCAATCTGGCTGATTTTGTAAACCGTGTTCCGATTACGATTGAACAGGCCATACTGCTTATCCGCCTGAATGCTTTGCGGTTTACAGGAACAAGCAAGCAGCAATTATTATGGGAAGTACATTTGCTGTTACGAAAATCCACTCCCCCACCTACTGACGGCTCACTCTTTGCCACTCCGGCCAGGCAATTCCGGATGCCTGCACTTGATCATTCCATTGTGGATGATGCCTTTGACGAAATCGAACTACTGGGTTTCCCGGTTACTATGGGTTATTTTGATCTGTTGCAAACCACTTTCCGTGGCGAGTTGCATGCATCCGAAATAGCATCGCATATTGGCGAAACCGTACGAATGCTGGGATCATTGGTTACTATAAAATATGTGCGTACAATCCGGAATGAGATTATGCATTTCGGAACTTTTTTCGATGCCGATGGTGAGTTTTTCGATACAGTTCATTTTCCGCAATCATCTAAACAATATCCTTTTAAAGGCAGAGGCGTGTATTTGCTCAAAGGAAGAATTGTAGAGGAATTCGGTTTCCCAAGTATTGAGGTGGAAAAAATGGCAAAACTGCCGATGGTAAAGGACAGGAGGTATTTGTAGAAAAGGGGTTAGGTGTTAGGGTTTCGGGATTAGGGATCGATACTATCGGGATGAGGGTTGGGGCCTGATTGAGGCTGAGCCAAAGCCGGAGTAAGAAGGGAAAAACTTATCAGTATGTAAGTATCTCATTCAACCCCTTTTTAACCGTTTCAAACTGGCTAACAGTTATTTCGCCAAGCTTCCGTGTCAATCGCTGGCCCGAAATTGTCCTGATCTGAAATGTGATAACTTCTGAATCCATTGCAAGCCCATTCATCGCATCGCTTTTTAATAAAAGACAACCCGCATAATTTTTAATTTTCGAACTTAAAGGACAAACAATACAAATATCCAGATTATCGTTCATTGCATTTCCGCTAAGTACAACAACCGGTCTGATTCCCTGCTGCTCACTACCTTTTACAGGATTAAGGTCTGCCAGCCATATTTCGCGCTGTTTCATTCTTCCGGAAGTATTTTTAGGTAATCCTCAAGACCTTCTTCAGCCATGCTGACCATTTCCTCATCTGCAGCAGCTTTCCGGAACGAATGTGCATATTCAGCTTTTTTCAGTTTTTCAAAATATGCCAACAATGCCTTCTCCACAATACGATTTTTAGGCATTTTAAACTCCCGGGCATAATTATCAAGCATTTGCAGCAACTCGGCTGGTAATGAACTGGTATAATTAAGCGGTTTCATAAAATAGATTTATTGCAAATATAATCCATACGTATGATTTATGCGTATTTAAACTCATTTTTTTTAGCGCTTTAGCAATAAATCATCTTATTAAACCTTTGCCTAAATTAGTATAACTTTGCGCTAAATGGCTTATTAATATGACTGATAGATTATCCGAATACAACCAACGAATATCAACCTATTCCAATGAAAAACAAAGACTTGAGAGTAAACAAAAGAACCTGCCTCTTCTCAGGCTGTTGCTGTTTTTTTTAACTATTTTTCTGGCTTATAAATATCTGACCATCCAATCATCCTGGGTTGGAGGCATTACCATCCTGGTATTTATTGTATTACTGATCCTGAGTTATATTGACAGCAGGCTAAAAAAACAGATCACACGAATTGAAATTCTCATTCAAATTAATAAGAAAGAAGTCAATGCCTTAGGTGGCGATTACAGCGCTTTCGACCCAGGAAATGAGTTTATCGATCAATCGCACGATTATACCCATGATCTTGATATTTTCGGGCAGGGATCGCTTTTTCAATATATTAACCGAACGGCAACGATTTTTGGCAAACTCAGGCTGGCTGATTATTTCAGCAATGCATTCGGTTATAGTGATAACGCAGTACACAGACAGGAAGCTGTAAGTGAATTGTCGGTAATGGTTGATCTGCGACATAAAATTCAGTTGATATTTCACAACGAAGAGCTTGCTGTTTCTGATAAAACCGAAATGACTGAATGGTTACAAGGCGAAAGCCCGGTTAGCAACCTGAAGCTGCTACGGATACTGGCATACGGACTTCCGGCAGTTACACTTGTGTGCATTATTCTTTCCATTGCCGGGGTTATTTCATTCCCGGTTACTTTGATTGTTGTGCAATTGATCATTGTTTTCCTTTATGGAAAGCAAACCATTAAGGTTCAAAGCATTATAACTTCGAAAAGCAAAATACTGAATAAATATGCGCAATGCCTGCAATTGATTGAGACTACTGACTTTAAATCAGAATTCCTGAATAAACTGCAGAAAAAACTTATAACCAACAACGAACAAAGTCCATCCAAGGCAATTCATCAGTTTTCGACCATCTTGAAATACATGGATTCGAACCTGAACCTACTGATTTCAGCGATTCTTAACGGCCTTTTCATGTTCAACCTCCATCTTTTACTTAAAGTTGAGAAATGGAAAAAACAGAATCATACGAATGTGCCAACCTGGTTTGAATCCATAGCTGCTTTCGACGCAATGAGCAGCCTTGCCAATTTCGCTTATAACCAAAATAAATTTGTTTATCCTGAGCTGATTAAAGGCGATTTCGGATTTAAAGCTGAAAACCTTGGACATCCGCTCATTATTGAAGAGCAGCGTGTTGTAAATAATATCGAAGTTAAAGGATGGAACCAGTTTGCCATAATTACAGGTGCGAATATGTCGGGGAAAAGCACTTTCCTCAGGACCATTGGTGCTAACTACATCCTGGCAATGGCTGGAGCGCCAGTGTGTGCTTCAAAACTCAGCTTCTACCCTATTCAAATACACAGCAGCATCCGCACAAGCGATTCGCTGGTGAAACATGAATCCTATTTTTATGCTGAATTGAAACGATTAAAACAGATTATCGATGAATTGGAAAGCGGGAAGAAAAAGCTAATCCTCCTGGATGAAATCCTGAAAGGCACAAACTCAAAAGACAAACAGGCGGGATCAATAGCCCTGATTGAACAACTGCTTCATTATAAGTCTGTCGGACTATTTGCAACTCACGATCTGATGCTTGGCGAACTCGCAGGTCGCTTTCCCGGGCAGGTGAATAACCTATGTTTTGAAATTCAGATCAAAGGGGATAAAATGGATATCGATTACAAACTCCACCCTGGCGTTTGTAAAAATCTCAATGCCACATTTTTGATGAAAAATATGGGTATCCTTTTTGAAAGCTAATAGCAACTGCTGCTCTTGTGATAGGATGTGAATTACTAATTTATGACTCACAAGGCAAAGAATATCAGTTTCTTAACTTTCAAATTTTTATTTCTATAACCCGAAATATTTTTACTGGGTTTTCCCAATCTTTATAATGTCTTTATTCTTATTTTGATTTCGTATAAATTTCAACTAAAATACAATAAAATGAAATCATTTCTGTTTATGATTGTTGCAGTTATGCTGACTGTTAAAGCTTAGGCTCAAACTAACACTTTTCAGGCCAATCCGCATATTCCGGGGGTTTACATTGGGCAGGGAACAGGGATTGAGAGTTTTTCCGGTTTAATTTGAGTTATAGGTGATTTTCGAGTACACAACAACTTCTTTCTCCGCGGAGAGGCGGGAATCGGATCATGGGGAGGCAAACTCAGCATCGGTTTACGGAACGAAACAAAATCTGACAACAGCATTGGATATGGCATTTACCTAAGCAGGGCTACAGGACTTAGAGAATTTACATATAAATTGGAAACTATTTCCGGTCAGATTCAAAAGTTGGGGAGTAACAGTAAAATTGTATTTATCGTAAGCCTATTAAGCTATAATCCAGAGTAGAGTCTTTTTCTATTATGTATCTGAAAGAAAAAGGATAGTTGGGTTTGATTTATTTTTACGTCCTTTTTACATGATCAAAAAGCAAGGAAAATAAGGAAGACTAATGGTAATATCAATAATATATATGAAAATGCTACAGCACTAAATGTCAGAAGTTAGGACATTACAATTCCGTCTTATCTAACATTTTATACCAAGGAATAGACTCAATTCAATAAGGAGATTTCATAAAAAAAAACCGGCACAAGGCCGGTTTCAAATAATATCAGGAAAGATTTTAGTGTCTGCTCAGGTACGATGCAACACTTTCAGCATTCTCCTTCATACCTTCATCGCCTTTATGCCAATTGGCAGGACAAACTTCGCCATTTTCTTCAAAAAACTGAAGAGCATCAACCATACGGATAGCTTCATCAACACTGCGGCCCAAAGGCATATCGTTAACTACCTGGTGACGGACAACACCTTGTTTGTCTATAAGGAAAAGTCCCCGGTAAGCCTGGGCATCTCCATTGAATTCAACATAATCTTCATCTTCATCATATTCCCATTCACCGGCCAGTACATCGTAGTTTTCGGAAATGGTTTTCGAAAGGTCAGCAACAAGTGGGAAAGTAACTCCTTTGATACCGCCAGCTTTCTTTTCGGTATTGAGCCAGGCCCAGTGTGAATATTTACTGTCGACTGAACAGCCAACAACCTGTACATTACGTTTTTCGAATTCTTCCAGTTTATCCTGAAATGCGATGATTTCGGTTGGACAAACAAATGTGAAATCGAGGGGGTAAAAGAAAAATATTACATGTTTTTTACCGATATATTGCGATAATGAGAATTTCTCAACAAATTCGCCGCCATTTATCACGGCATCGGCCTCAAACTGAGGCGCTTTTTTCCCAACTAATACAGCCATTTTAATTATTGTTTTTTATTGGTTCAATTGTTTTTTGCAAAGATAAACAGAATTTACCCGAATTTGTCAATTTGATTCGGGGATTTTATAAAAACTGTTAAAAGGATTATTTTGTTCAGTGCAGAAAAAAAAATAGCAGAATCTGCATTTATTGACATTTAATGGCCTCATTTAACAGACTTTCTTATAAAATTGAAATGAAATATTCTTATATCAACTACAGAGATACGACTGCCCACTACGAACTAACCACATCAAAACAAACAAATAAAATGTTTCGGTGCTTAAAGAGTATACGGAGAGAATGAATAGTTCTGTTAATTAAATTGGCTGTCCAGATAATCAATGCATTTATACACGGCATTAAATTCATCCATTGTTTTTGTATGCATTGCAATTTCGTCTTTTTTCTCTTCCAGAATTTTTGTGAGTTCCTTTGCTTGCTGGTCAAGTTTAGATATTTCAGATGATGCTTCATGTTTCTCATCAAGTGCTTCGCACAATTTCTCAATCTTATGGATTGAATCAAAGAAACCCCATAAGTCAGGCTTGGCTTTATACTTTTCAAGTTTTTCGAGGTTGCTGAAGAATTCATTGTCGAGTGTCATAATAATAATTTTAATTGTCATTAATCACCCACAAATATAGTGGTTATTTTTTTAATTTCATAGCCGTTAACGTTTTATATACGACTTTTTGGCAGATATTTCGTAATTAAGAGTGATTCTATATTACAAATTGCATCAATCAGATATAAAAATTTTGAATTTGAATAATTTGTAAACACAATATTCAATGCAAAAAAAACCGGAATCTTTCTGAAACCGGTCCTTAACATATGCATGAGAAGCTCTTTATTTAAGCAATTCATTCACTATATCTTCTTCCTTAATACCTTCGGCTTCGGCTTTATAATTACGTACAAAGCGATGGCGGAGAATTGAAGTTGCCACAGCCTGAACATCTGAGATATCAGGGGAATATTTTCCACTCACTGCAGCATGGCATTTAGCACCCAGAACAAGATATTGCGATGCACGCGGACCAGCGCCCCAGGTCAGGTAGTTATTCGCCCAGGCGTGAGCCATTGGCGTTCCAGGACGTGTAAGCGAAGCAAGTTTAACTGCATACTGATAAATATTTTCGGCAACTGGGATGCGACGGATCAAATCCTGGAAATAGTTGATTTCTTCGGCTGTAAGAATTACACTGAGTGATGCCGAATGCATGGTAGTAGTATTTTTTACTACCTGTATCTCTTGCTCAAATGTCGGATATCCTAACCAGATATTGAACATAAACCTGTCGAGCTGCGCTTCGGGTAAAGGATAGGTTCCCTCCTGCTCTATCGGGTTTTGAGTTGCAAGTACAAAGAACGGCTCTTCCAGTTTATGACTTATACCAGCAACTGTAACCGCTTTTTCCTGCATAGCTTCCAAAAGTGCACTCTGGGTTTTAGGTGGTGTACGGTTTATTTCATCAGCAAGTATAATATTTGCAAATACAGGACCGCGTATAAAACGGAATTTACGATCCTGATCCAGGATTTCGGTGCCAATAATGTCCGAAGGCATCAGGTCGGGCGTAAACTGAATGCGGCTGTAAGAAAGACCCAGCACCTGCGAGAGTGTATTCACCATCAATGTTTTAGCCAATCCCGGAACACCAACCAACAAGGCATGACCTCTTGAAAAAATTGCTATCAGCAGGGTTTTTACAATTTCATCCTGGCCAACTATTACCTTACCTATTTCGGAACGTAATGCATTATACTTAAGTGTGAAATCGTTTAGTGCTTCTGTATCAGACTTGTAGTGAATCATTATAAGTGCATTTTTAGTAGACTTTAACTCTGAAAACCTGTGCCTGCAACTGATATTAAATTTAAGGCTTAAGGTATAAGTTATCAGGGATCAGGCAACACTGATGAACCATTTCCAGTTTCATATTTTTAGTTTCCAGTTTCCAGTTTTATTTACTCCTCAGTAAAAGTCCAATTATATTTGAAATCGCAGTTTTTAAACTTATCACCTAACCGTATGTATGCTGTTTTCGATTTCGTTTCGATCCATTTGGCAATAACTTTTTGTTTTTTGCTATCGAGTGCCCATTGTTGGATTTTATTGTAATCGTCTTTCATATTTGCTTTATGCGGTTCAGTGCGAAGCTTGAGGTACAATACCCGGTAAGCCTGGGTTCCGTCTTCGGTGGTATAAGGTACACTGGCGGAGATATCGCCAGGCTGCATTTTATCGATTACAAAAAACACCTTGGGGTCGAGTTCGTCAGCCGCCAGCCGGGTATCTCCCGATGACTGACTTTGAATCAATCCTCCGTTCACTTTGCCCGGATCATCACTAAAAAGTACGACTGCTTTAGCAAAAGTCAGGGAATCCTCACGCACTTTATCCGCTACACTATCCAGTTTAGCAGCAGCAGTAACCAGGTCATCAGGAGATACTTTTGGAATTATAAGTATATGACGCACATTGACAAGGTCACCCTTTCGTTCGATAAGCTGTAAAAAATGGTAACCAAACTTTGTTTTTATAACTTCAGAAATGTCATTTTTATTTTTAAGGGCAAAAGCTGCTGACTCAAATTCAGGTGCCATTGAGCCGCGACCGAAAAGACCAAGTTCACCCCCTTTGGCAGCCGAGCCGGGATCTTCTGAATACAGGACTGCTAAAGTCGAAAACTTCTCACCTTTCAGAACTCTTTCGCGAAGTGCAACGATCTTATCGCGCGCTTCCTTGAGTTGTGAAGGCCCAACAACCGGTGTTTTAACAATTTGTCCGATTTCATATTCGGTTGGAATTATAGGAATACTGTCAGGCTTCAGGTTGTTGAAGTACTCTCTTGTTTCGTTAGGTGTCATTTTAACATTTTCCACAATTGCGGCCTGGGCCTGTTGAGATTGAAGTTCTTGCCGCAATGGTTCACGAAGTTCATTTTTAAATTCATCAATCGATTTATCATAAAACTCTTCCAGTTTCTGTTGCGAACCGAACTGAGAAATGTAATAGCGCAGTCGCCTGTCGAGTTCGCTTACAACCTGTTCATCACTCACAACAAGACTATCAATTTCCGCCTGGTTTACAAGCAGTTTCTGAAAAATCAGGTTTTCAAAAATCTCGCACCTCAATTTAAAAGGATCTCCTGTCATACCCTGAGCTTTAGCCTGTGTATATTGAGCTTCTACATCCGACCAAAATATAGGGTGGCTGCCAACAAGAGCTGCTATTTCATCGACAATTTTTCCGTTTTGAGCTTTTACCTGAACTGCCGAACCGATAAGCAGGATAAGGAAAGCCAGTACTATCATTCTTTTAATCATGTGTATTGGGAGATTACTTTTTAAATATTTCATATTTTTTCTTTTTCATTGCATCGGTGAACAAATCATCTTCCATCCGTTGGAGCAGAGCTGCTTTTCGTTTATTCAACAAAATAGTGCGTATATTTTCAGTCTCAAAATTAAGCGGCGATATGCTTTCCTTAGTCTTATAAGCCGAAATTGCTACGTAATATATTGTTGTTGTATCCTTTACTTCAAAGTACTTATTCTTTTGCAGAAATTCATCCTGGTCGTCAACTGATAGAGGGATTTCTTTGTCAAGTTCAGCAAAAGACATCCATGTTCCATTATTGATCTGGTAGTCTACTCCGTTTTCCTGGCAAAGGGTTTGAAGTTTTTCCTTATCTGCATCGCGATTACTCATCAAAAGCGATTTTACTTTTGTAGCTATGGGAGAGTTTTTGTTAATAATCACATAACTGGCTTTGACAATATTTTCTCTCAGATGAAAGTTATTCTGATTCTTCTGGTAATAGTCTTCAATTTCAGCTTGCGTAACCACAGTATCGAGCTTTTGCTTCACTAATTCCGATTCGTAAGCATAGATAATGAGTGAATTCCTGTATTGCTCAATTTGCTTTGAGAAATCGCGATTGGTTTCTTCGAGATTATCCTCAGCCTGTTTAAGCAGAAGTTCTTGTCGCACCCAGTTATTTATATATGCAGCAGTGATTTCGATACTATCATTTTTACCGGTTTCCGGAGGAACAACATCCGCCAAATCATTAGGATACAGATATTTATCATATACCTTCGCAATAGGGCTTCCCTGGTTTTTCACCTTTGGAGTAAACAAATTACAGGAGTTCAGAACGCCGGTTAAAATAACTGAAATTATAAGCAATCGCAGCATGAACTATGGATGAGTTAAAATTGAGTTAAACACTTCACGGTTCACGATCACAGGGTATTTTGTACGGAGTTCTCTGATCCATTCCGCTTCGAGATAGTTTTGATAATCAGCGGTCATCGCTCCACGGACTTCATCGAGCAATTTGGGTTCAGGGGCAACAACTTTATGTACGACCACCATCGCATTTGCAGTATCGGCCAGGGGAATAAGATCAGAAGTACCAGGTTTCCATTCAATTCCATCTACAATTTTGTTTTCACCCTTCAGGAATTTACTATGCTCTATCGTAACCTTTTGCATAGAATCAATGTTAAACTTTGTTAAGATCTGATTGTCGTCAGCTCCTTTTTTCAATAGCTTTTTCAGGCTCTTGATAATTGAGGGATCTTTTATGGTGATAACGGATGCATCAAGCCGGGTATCCCACATGTAATTGTTTTTATTTTTTTCGTAGAATTGCTCCAGTCCCACAGTATCTTTGACTGCTTTTGACCATACTTTTTGATCTGTAAGGTCGAACAACAGGATTCCATCGTGATATTCACCAATAAGGTCCTTGAAATTAGGATTTTCAGCTTCAAGCTGGCTATCAGCATATTTGTTAACAGCATCATTCACAAAAGTGTTGTACTGCTGATTTACATACGCGGGAATATCACGTTTTTGCTCACGGTGTTGTGTAGTAGCCAGATATTTCGCGAAATCAGCCTGTGTATATGTTTTAGTCCCAATTGTAAAAAGATTTATATCCAAAAAGGCGGCCTGGTCAATTTTCCAACTTGCAGTAAAAATTGAATCTGTAACGGTCTTTGTCAGCTCATCTATTGCTGCAGGATTCTGAGTAAAACCATAACTTGCTTTGGTTTTGGCTATAAATGTATTTTGAATATCCGCATTACGGTCGCTACGCAATATATGCTGTTTTATATCCTCTTTCACTTCATCGAAACTACCAATTGGTTTGCGGTCGACAAGTTTGATTATATGCCAGCCATACATCGTTTGGAAAGGCTCGGAATAATCTCCTTTTTCTTTCAGCTTTTGTATATTTACGGTAAAATCCGGGAGTAACCGACTAACACCAAACCAAGGTAACACACCTCCTTTTCCGGATGTTGAAGCATCATCGGAAAATAGTTTGGCAACCTCACTAAAATCGCGGCCCGATTGTAGTAATTTATATGCCAGGTTTGCTGAATCAGCGACTTTGAGAGAATCATCAAGCGTAGCA
>JBBQGD010000111.1:0-11589 GCA_038322655.1 Bacteroidales bacterium
TCAGACTCGAACTGACGACCACTTGCACCCCATGCAAGTACGCTAGCCAACTGCGCCACACCCCGATCGTATATACTTTAATTTCGTTTGCTCTTTATGTTTTGACGACCATGGCGCCTCAGCACCATACGCTAGCCAACTGCGCCACACCCCGATCAATGCGGGTGCAAAAGTAAGGATTTTCCGGTTCAAATAATTAATGGAAGAAATTTTCTTCACAAATGAATACTCAACAATCCAGTTTAAAGCCTATCAATTATTTTCATAAGGCAAAGAAATATGAAATATCGACCCTTTTCCAGGTTCACTTTCAGCCCAAAGCCTTCCGTTTAAAAATGTCGCAAATTTCTGAGCCACAGTTAGCCCAAGACCTAAACCACCATATTGACGTATAGGAGTTTCGTCTATCTGCCGGAACTGTGAAAAAATAATTTCCAGTTTATCTTCCGAGAAACCTATACCCTCATCCTTCACATAAAAATCAAGAACTTTATTCTCACTAAAAGTGTATCCTATTTCAATAAAGCCTTCGTTTGAATACTTTAAAGCATTATATCCCAGGTGACTAAGAGCTCTTTTGAGCTTATAACCATCCGTCTGTATACAAAAGCTGTTATCCTTATTCGCCTTATTAACTTTCACTACAATATCTTCCTTTCCTACATTCGATTTCTCAAGATTAATCCAGGTTTGAATTGAATTGAGCAAATCATTTACATTTACTGATTCAGTTTCAACTCCTGTTACACCTGCTTCGAATTGGGAAATGTCGAAAATATCACTTATAATTTCGAGTAGCAAATCAACATTGCGGTTAATAATATTGGCATATGTAATTTTGTCACCTTCAGGCATTGATGGATTGGCTATCAACCCGGCAAAACCCATAATTGCATTTAACGGAGTTCGCAATTCATGCGACATATTCATCAGAAACGCAGATTTTAGCCTGTCAGATTCACCAGCCTTGAGCCTGATCAATTGAAGCTCTTCTTTAACCCTTACTATTTCGTCGGATAATTGCTCATTTTCTTCAATACATATTTTGTGTTTATTTTCGAGCGCTGCTATATTACGCTTCGAGCGTATTATAATAAAATAAATCACAACAAGCAGTGTGACAATAACAGCAAAAGCAAATATCAAAACTATATTCATTTAACTGGCTGAATTTAAGAACGGTAAAGTTCGCAAAAAATATTTTAACTACAAAATGTCTGCCTGCATTAAGGAATATCCGGATTTATCGGGGGGTAATCCGATGAATTCCAACGGAATACTCCTTTGTTATGATATCGATAAGTTGGTCGTAATCTTCCTGGTGTGCTACAAAATCGAGTTTATTGGTATCGATTAATAATACTCTCAAACCCTGCTGCTGCCTGATATAATCGAGATAACCTTCCTGAATGCGTTGCAGGTAGTCATCCTCAATTTTTTGTTCATATACACGGCCGCGTATCCGGATATTAGATTGCAGTCGGCTTATATCGAGGTAAAGGTATACCAGCAAATCAGGCTTGGGTAATGCATTTTCAATAATTGAAAAAAGACGGGTATAAAGAGTGAACTCCTCATCATTCAATGTTTTTTTTGCAAATATGAGCGATTTAAGGATGAAATAATCAGCAATGGTAACCGGATGAAACATATCCTGAACCGCAAGCTGAGTTTTTAGTTGTTGAAAACGATCAGCCAGAAAAGATAATTCAAGCGGAAAAGCATATCTGGAAGGATCTTCATAAAATTTAGGCAAAAATGAATTGTCCTCAAACTGCTCAAGTATGAGTCTTGTGCTGAATTGCTGCGACATCCGGGTAGCAAGAGTAGTTTTCCCTGCTCCGATATTACCTTCAATTGAAATATAATTATACGGGATATTCATTTTCAAATCTCAGCTTTGGTTAATAGTTTTCAATAACCTGTTAAACTCTACCTTATCAGCAACTACAGGTATCGGGCCGGGCTCA
Source organism: Bacteroidales bacterium (assembly GCA_038322655.1). GTDB lineage: Bacteria > Bacteroidota > Bacteroidia > Bacteroidales > UBA4417 > UBA4417. The sequence continues at coordinate 1,971 of JBBQGD010000111.1, forward strand.
TTTAAAAGGAGCAGCAATTCGGCTACTGATGCATGAAGAACAGGATGAATTATATCCGGTGCAATTTCAGCAAGCGGATAAAGTACAAACTTACGTTTATGCATCAAAGGATGAGGAATTTGTAGATCTGCGTCATTAATTTCCTCTTTATCATAAAATAAAATATCTACATCTATGATCCTGTTTGTATATTCTTTCCCATGCCTGATACGGCCTAAAGATTTTTCAATACCCAGCACTTCTGTTAAAATTTGATGAGGAATCAGTTCCGTATCAATCAAAAGCACCATATTAAAAAATGCCGTTTCGGAATTAAAACCCCAGGGTTGCGATTCAACAACAGAGGAATGTTGTTTTACCGTTCCAATACATTTTTCAATAAGTTCAGTCGCTTTAACCAGTGAACTTATCCTGTCGCCTTCATTGCTGCCTAATGATAAATAAACCTCTGCCATTAAAAAAAATCTTCTGCCAAAGGTACAATTTGGGTTTTATCATAAAGCAGAATGTTTGGACAAGTTTTTAACAGTTTGTATTTTTGTAAATTCTGAATCACTAACTGTACAAAGATTTAATGGAATATTGTTATAAGTTAAAAATATTCCATCAGAGCAATGAATGATGAGCTTTACTTGTAAAATTTGAATTTTTCAACATATACTATTGAATATCTTAACTTTACCTGAAATTATTTTATTTGATGACTATTAAACGATTTTCTGTTTCCCTACAACTGTTAACTGTTTACTACTTCAACGAATATCATTCACACAATTTCTGTAACTTCGTGTTTTATTTCCCGTCTGATTATTTAACTCTTAATTAAAATAGATATGAAACAATTTTTCAAGTTTACGTTTGCGTCCATGTTAGGATTCCTGCTGGCAGGAATACTGATGTTTATTATTCTCATAGGCATAATCGTTTCTGCAGTCTCAGTCGGGAGTAAAGAAACTGTTTATGTACCCGAAAAAACGATCCTGCTTCTTACGCTTGATCAGCCAATAAACGACCGCTCATCCGATAATCCATTTGCTCATATTAACTTCACCCGGCCTGATATGTCAACACAACTGGGGTTAAACGATATTATCAGCAGTATCAAAAACGCAGCTACCGACTCAAAAGTTAAAGGAATTTATCTTGAACTTTCGGATATTCCCTCAGGACAGGCTACAATTGAAGAGATACGGAACGCACTTCTGGATTTTAAAAAATCCGGCAAATTTATTGTTTCATATGCTGAAGTCTTCACGCAAAAATCGTATTACCTGGCATCTGTGTCCGATAAAATTTACCTGAATCCTGCCGGTGATATGGAATTTAAAGGGATGGTCGGACAAGTAATGTTTTTCAAAGGATTGCTCGATAAAATTGATGTTCAGGCACAGGTAATCCGCCATGGAAAATTTAAAAGCGCCATTGAGCCTTTTACTCTTGATAAAATGAGTGAACCTAACAAAGTGCAGACACTAACTTTTATTTCAGGAATGTGGAACCATATTCTTGAAGGTATTTCGGCCAGCAGAAATATTCCGGTTGAGAGTCTAACTGCTATGGCAAATGAATATAAAATACAGTCAGCCGGGGATGCAGTAAACCTAAAAATGGTTGACAAACTCCTGTACAAAGATGAAGTACTTGGTGATTTACAGAAGAGGGTTGGCGCAAAATCACTTAAAGATCTCAAATTAATGAAAATAGGCAAATATGCCAAGGCTCCTGCTGATGATAAAAAATCATCCGGTGATAAAATAGCTGTAATTTATGCCACCGGTAATATTATCAGTGGCGAAGGAGATGAAGCATCAATTGGTTCTGAGACAATTTCGAAAGCGATTCGCAAAGCCCGCCTCGATGATAAAGTGAAAGCAGTTGTTCTCAGGGTAAACTCCCCTGGTGGAAGTGCCCTCGCATCGGATATAATCTGGCGTGAGATGTTGCTTACAAAAGCATCAAAACCGGTAGTTGTTTCAATGGGGAACGTGGCTGCATCGGGTGGTTATTACATCGCATGTGCCGCCGACAAAATTTACGCTTATCCTAATACAATTACCGGATCGATTGGCGTTTTTGGCATTATTCCCAATATGAAGGAAATGTTCAACAAAAACCTTGGCATAACTTTCGACGAAGTAAAAACCAACCCTTATGCTGATTACATCCCTGTCACTCGTCCGATGACTGATGGAGAAAAGAAAATTATAACAAACAATATTGAAAACATCTACAGCACTTTTATCACACATGTTTCTGAAGGTCGTAAAATGACGGTAGCCCAGGTCGACAGCATCGGACAGGGCCGCGTTTGGAGTGGAGTAGATGCAAAACGAATAGGGTTGATTGATGAATTCGGCGGTTTGGATGATGCTATTGCCGGAGCTGCTAAACTAGCAAAGTTAAAAGAGTTTAGCACAATGGATCTTCCTGAACAGAAGGACACTTTCGAGCAATTGATGGAAACTTTTTCAGGAGACAATGCATCCGTTCTATTTAAAAAAGAACTTGGTGCCGCTTATCCTTATTTCAATTACCTCAGCCGTATGAGCAGGATGGAAGGCGTGCAGGCGCTGATGCCTTATGAGTTTGATATCAGGTAAAATCAATTAGAAGTATTAATTAAAAAAGGCGATTCCTACCCGGAATCGCCTTTTTTAATACTACCATTAACTATCTTTCTTCTTAATGTACAATTTTAAACACCAGTTCCCGCAACAATTCGCCCTGATCAGTTGAGTAATTATCAATGCCTAATGCACGGATATTGCATTCGCGGAGCCAGCCAATGATATCCTGAACTTTTTTTGCATTATAATTTCGGTAGGCATCAAAATAATCGTATTTGTTATATGATGATAATTTGGCCTTACTCATTATTGAAGCTTCCGATTTATCGGGCAAGGAATGCATAAGTAACACCTTGCTGAAGAATGAAAACAACATGGGTATTGTTTTAAAAATCGAATTTTCACCCGGGTTAAGGGCAAAATGGTTGGCAATTTTGTTTACTTTTAAAACATCCTTTTTTGCCAGCGCTTTTTGAAATTCAAAAATGTTGTAATCCTTGCTTACTCCTATATAAAGCTCTATTATATCCTCGGTAATCGCACTTCCTTTAGGAAGATTAATGTACAATTTCCCCAGTTCATTATTTATTTTTTCGAGGTTGGCACCAAGGTATTCAACCAGCATAACTGCGGCTTTATCTGAAATGGAGTACCCGCTGTTTTTTACCTGTGTGGTTATCCAGGCAGGCATTTCATTTTCGTATTTCCTTTTCGATTCAAGTACAATTGCCTTTTCGGATGAAGCTAATAACTTGAGCAATTTAGCCGGTGGAGCCTTGTATTTATGACATATTACGAGTATGGTCGATTGCAGCGGGCGATTGATATATGAGAGTAATAGACTCAGGTTTTCCTCTTTCTTACTATCCATATCCTGTGCCTCGCGCAGGACTACAAGCTGCATTTCGCCAACCATAGGAAACTGCTTGCTGCAATTAATCACCTGGGCAGCAGTTGAGTCCCGGCCATACAATATAGTCTGGTTAAACTCTTTTTCAACATCAGTAAGTACATGCTCAGTCAGATAATCCGACAATTCATCAATATAATATGGCTCATCGCCATATAAGAGATAAATGTTTACGAACGACCTCTTCTGAAAGTCCTTTACCAGCTGGTAGTATGTAGATGTCATTGTTTATAATGAAATGTGATAACCGTATCCCTTAAAATTTCAAATGTTTAACGGTTACACGTTTTTCAATAAGCTGTTGAAGTGATTCCATACCAATCTGAACATGCTGTTCCATATAATTTTCAGTGACAATTTTATCACTTTTTTCTGTCTTTACTCCAGTCGAAATCATGGGTTGGTCCGAAACCAGCAACAAAGCACCGGTAGAAATTGAATTTGCAAATCCAACTATAAAAATGGTAGCAGTTTCGAGGTCGATAGCCATTGCCCTGGTATTTTGAAGGTAAGTTTTAAACTCTTCATCATGTTCCCAGACTCTTCGGTTCGTTGTATAAACCGTGCCGGTATAATAATCGAGCCCCATATCGCGGATAGTAGTTGAAATGGCTTTCTGAAGGTTAAATGCAGGCAGGGCCGGAATTTCGGGAGGGAAGTAATCGTCAGAAGTTCCATCACCTCTAATAGCAGCGATAGGCAGGATATAATCTCCTAAGGCATTAATATGTTTCAAACCGCCACATTTACCAAGAAACAAACATGCAATCGGATTAATGGCACTTATCAGGTCCATTACAGTGGCAGCATTGGCACTCCCCATACCAAAACGAATCATTGTAATATTACCTGCAGTCGCACTGGGCATCGAGCGATCCCTGCCTTGAATCTGGACATTGTTGAGCCGTGCAAATGTTTCGAGATAGGCTCCGAAATTAACCAGCAGAATATATTCGCCAAAATCTTCGAGTGCGGTACCGGTATAACGAGGCAACCAGTTTTCAACTATTTCTTTCTTTGTTTTCATCCTGATTTGTCGATAAATTAATATTACGGGCAAATTTAATTTTTTTAGTCATCTTTGCAGTGGTTTCAGTGATGATTTTTCCAAATTGTTGAAAAGTCAGTATGAAAAGGTTTAATGAACACCAAAAATTCACAAATCTCTGGTTTTATAAAAGTATAAGCATCCATCTTTATCTTTTCCGCAAGGAAATTTCACAAAATACTAGCGTCTTTCCTGCTTATAAAGTACAAGAGATAAGTGACATTTAACGCTTAAGCCCCACCTGTTTTAAAAATTAAAATGCAGCAACTAAACTTTCCCAATTTTGATTTCAAATTACGGGACGTCAAGAACCGGCAGGAAATATTTGATCCCATCCGGCATAAATTTGTAATGCTCACTCCCGAAGAATGGGTTCGCCAGCATTTAATTGCCTATCTGACAAAGGTTAAAGGCTACCCGGTTGCTATGATTGGTGTGGAAAAACAGCTTTTACTAAACAAACTCCCTAAAAGATTCGACCTTGTTGTATTCGGACGAAATGCTAACCCGTTTCTGCTTGTTGAATGCAAGGCTCCCGGAGTAGAAATTAGTGAAAAGACTTTTGACCAGGCAGCCCGGTATAACATGCAGTTGCAGGCTGAATATTTTCTGATAACCAATGGCCTTGAACACTATACATGTCGGATTGATTATGAAAACAAACAATATATTTTTATAGAAGATGTTCCTGGTTTCGATAGGATTAAAGGTCAAAACACCTGACAAATATTTATTATTGAGTTTATAAAGATGTCTTAAATCCGGATTAAAAAGCATAAAAAAAGCCGGATGAACCGGCTTTAAAGTTTTTCAATGTTCTTACTGGCATTTTAGCACAGTTTTCATCTGGTAGTTTGCAGATGCAGCATATGTGCCAATAGCAGATTTCTTGTAGTATTCACAAGCCTTCTGGGTATCTTGTTTGCCTTCGTAAGCCTGTGCAATTAAGTAGTAGAATCTTGCCATTTTAATAGCAGTCTGATCTTCCAGAGCAACACCCTTATCAGCAGCCGCAATGGCTTCATCATGCTTTTTCAGATTGTTATCGGATACTGAAAGCAAGTAATAAACTTCTTTATTAGAGTCGTCGTATACAAGTGAACTGTTCAACTTCTCAATAGCTTCTTCATATGACTTTTTCTTGAATGCAGCTGCGCCTTCCGAATATAAACTAGATGCAACGGCACTTTTAGCCGCTTTAACCGTTACTGAATCATTTTCTTTTGTAGCTGCAGCAATGGCAAGGTCCATATTTTCCTGCATTTTTACATTGTCGCCTTTTTTCTTATATGCCAAAGCATTTGCATAAAATGCTTTGCTATAATTAGGATCACATTTTAAACCTTTTTCGAATTGAACTATAGCATCATCGTATTTTTGGGCTTTAATCAGGTTATTACCATTATTAACATAAAGCTTTGCTAACATCGACTCAGATTTTTCTTTAATATTATCATCGGAGTAGGCAACAGCCATATCACGACTTTTCTCATATGCGGTAATAGCCAGGGAGTATTTCTTAGCTTTAATAAAATTATTTCCAACGTTGTATTGCCAAACAGGTAAAACAGTGGCAACCTTCATTTTAAGAGTGTCAGCATCTGTGCCAATGGTAGTACACATTTTTAATACATCCTGCATTTTTACTACAGCACCTGCCATATCAGTTTTAGAAAGCTCAAGTGCAGCATTAAAAGCATTGCCGGCATCTTCTTTGGTTTGTGCAAGCAGATTTTTCCCAGAAAAGGTGGTAAGAATTGTTACGGCAAAAGCCAGGATCAGAATTTTTTTCATTGATTAATGGGTTTCGTTAATAAATACAACTTGTGATTCACTTGCAAATATACACAAATATAAATTTGAAGCAAATGTTCCTTTTTCACGATAATACCAAAAACTGTTCCAAACACTACAGTTGCAATGTTTCCCACTTTGTTAAAAAAATTTAATTTTTCAGAATTACTGATGCATTATGCTTTAAAATATCATTTTTGCCAAAGTAAAGTTCTGTTTTCCAGGTACTGATCCCAAAAAGTAAGTATGTGTATCATACACTTCGATTCTTTTTTCTGATCGTTGGCAGCTAAAGGCTTTTTGCCAGGATTCAGGGACCCAATTTTTGATAATTCACAAATTTTTGAATGAAAAATGTTATACATTTGCACACTTGTGATACACTAAATAGGACCTTCTGCGCCTATTTTTCGAATAACTGATATTCTGATCAATATCCAATACAAAACATATCATGAATACTAATTTAATTAAAATTATTCTTGCTGCAGTTATTATATTCCTGGGATTTTTGCTTTTCCGCAGCATTAACAAACCAGTTAAATTCGAGAACGCCCTGGCTTCCAGAAGCGAGGTAATTGTAGCTAAACTTAAAGATATACGCACTGCAGAAAACCTGTTCCGTTTTCAATACGGACGATATACTTCAAGTTTCGATTCCCTTAAAGAATTTGTGAAATTCGGGAAGATTCCGGAAGTTAAGATGATTCCTGATCCTAATGATACAACTTTTACACGTGCTATATCAGATACAATCGGATACATTAATATTTTTGATTCCATCTTTGCCAAGAAAAATTACCCGTTGGACAAGTTGAATGAAGTACCTTTTTCAAACGGAGATCTGTTTTCAATCATGGCTGGAAAAATCAGTAAGAGTGGTGTTGATGTAAACGTTTTTGAGGTGTCAGTTCGAATGGAAATATATACTAAAGATCTTGACAAACAGCTTGTAATTAACAGAATTAAAGAATTGGAAGATAAATCGAAATTCCCCGGACTTAAAGTAGGCTCAATGACTGAGGCTTCTACTGATGGAAACTGGGAATAACAAACTATATATCTCTTGGAATGTACTCTTAATCAGGTTGATCCGCAGTTTGAAACTACTCAGGGATTTAATTACAGGCTATCCGTTCTGCTCTGTCAGGATGGATTTTCCTTTTTAGTAAGCCATGCTCTTTCGCAAAAGATATTGAGAATAGCTTCCTACAAGCTAAACCCTGTCAGCATTAAGCATAACGAATTCGGCGGATGGCCCGAAACCGTCGATGATTATTTTGAAAACTTGAAAAAGATTGATTTAATTCATCTGACCTATCAGAGGGTTGATATTGCTGTTGCTTCGCAAAAAATAACTATTATGCCTCATGATTTTTCAAAACCTGAAAATATCATGAATATTATTTCGGCTGCTTTTCCGATGAGTCCGGGAGAAGAAGTTCTTACCGAACCGGTTTTTGATCCCGGTCCTGTAACAGCATTGCTAGTCCCTGCGTATATTCCGGAATTCTGCGCTTCAATATTTCCTGGTTCATTTTTACGAAGTGCAGCGGCTATTTTTGTTAAAGGCATTCTTCGCAAACATTCCCGGTTGATAACACGGCAGGTTTTTATAAATATTCATCCCGGATTTTTTGAAATTACTGTAATTCAAGGACTTCGTCTGCTATATTTAAATGCCTTCAAATATACAGCACCTTCGGATGTACTGTATTATGTTATTTTTGTACTCGAACAACTAGGGTTTACCCCCTCCGAAGAAAACCTGACGCTTATGGGTGATATTTCCGAAAACTCCATCATAAGCACGCAGTTGAAAATGTATTGTGAATCGCTTAAGTTTATTGAAAAACCAGAAGAACTTATATATGGAGAAGCGTTCTCAGGAATTGAAATGCACAATTATTTTACTCTCCTCAACATACCCTTATGCGAATAATCAGCGGAAGTCACAAAGGCAGAATACTACGTCCGGAAGGACTACCTGTGAGGCCAACAACGGATATGGCTAAAGAGAGCCTGTTTAATATCCTGAATAACCGTATTGATTTTGAAGAAATAAAGGTACTTGATCTTTTCGCCGGAACAGGTAACATCTCGATGGAGTTTGCTTCCCGTAACGCAATAAGTGTGCTCAGCGTAGACGTTAACGTCCGTTGCATCGATTATATATCAAAAATGATTACTGATTTGAAATTCGGTAATTTATCTGCTATTAGGGCAAATGTATTTGCTTTCCTGGCAAGACCAGCAGGGAGCTATGATGTGATTTTTGCTGATCCTCCTTATGATCTGGCTGAACGCGAAAAAATTCCGGAATTGATTTTCGAAAATAAATGGCTTGCCGATGAGGGTTTGTTTATTCTTGAACACGATAAACATATTAATTTTAAAGATCACCTTTTTTTTGCAGAAGAGCGCCAATATGGCAAGATACATTTTACATTTTTCAGTAAACCGGACCTGGAAAATATCGTAAGCCCCGATTAAATCGAAATTATCTCAGGAATAAACTGGTCAATATTGCCTCCGTGTTTATGTACTTCGCGTACAATGGAGGAGGTAACCATCACATATTCAGGCAAGGCTAGCAGAAACACAGTTTCAATGTCGGACTCAAGTTTCAGATTTACCTGGGCAACACCACGTTCGAATTCAAAATCCGCCGATGTCCGAAGTCCTCTTATAATATAGTCCGCACTCTTCTTTTTGCAAAAATCTACAGTCAGCCCAACATAACTTTCCACACTTACTTGTGGCAAATCTACAAAAGTTTCATTCAGCCATTCAATCCTTTTTTCAACAGGGAAATAGTCGTTCTTGTCTGAATTTACTCCAACGGCAACTATAATTTTATCAAACAAAGGCAAAGCACGTCTTAAAATTGACTCGTGGCCCCGTGTGATAGGATCAAATGAACCTGGAAAAACTGCGATCTTCATACCATGGTTTTGTGCAAAGATATACACATAATTCTAAAATAGTGCCTTGGCGTTGTAAATGTTAAAGAGCGTGTGATTATCAGCCATGTATGGTTTTAAGATTTTTAGTTCTTGTGTTCTAAAAGGTAACCACAGAGGCACTGAGAACACGGATGAACACGGAGAATGCATTAACTCCGTGTATCTCCATGTAATCTTTGCCTCCGTGGTGAAAAAAATAAAGATCAGCCACAGTCTGTTTCGGATTCCCTATCTTTGCACCGGAAAAACTCCTAAAGCATGATTTACTTCTTTCGCAATGACAAAACGGTGTACGCGGTACATCATCAATCAGAAATCATCAGTAATGATATCC
>JBBQGD010000112.1:0-11517 GCA_038322655.1 Bacteroidales bacterium
TTTCGATTATGCTTTTCGCGAATACATCAGGCAATGGGCTTTCAAACACCCGACACCTACCGACTTTTTCAGGTTTATGAACAATGCCACGGGCGAAGATCTAAACTGGTTCTGGAACGAATGGTTTTACCAGACCTGGACATTGGATCAGGGCATCAAAAGTGTAACGTATATGAATGATGATCCGGCAAAAGGAGCAGAAATCACACTGGTCAATCTTCAGAAAATGGCGATGCCCGTTAAACTGCGGATTACTGAAAAAGACGGAACCGTGAGCGACGTAAACCTGCCGGTTGAAATATGGCAGTCGGGAAGCAGCTACATTTACACCCATCACTCCACCCAACCGTTACTATCGGTGGTTGTTGATCCTGATTGGCAGCTTCCTGATATTAATCCTCAAAACAACAGTTGGCCGGGCGAAAATTAAAGGTAGTTAATGGTTAAATGAAAAATGGTTAATAGTGATTAATTTGAATCAATTGTTAAAATTGTAACTTATTAATTACAAGGCGAACTCTTCCAGAGTTTTAAACTCTGGAAGAGTTTAACGATCTAATAGACGAAACCTGAATTCAACCCTTGATTCGCATGATAAGTCCAATTCCGACTTTGGGTCGCGCCCGAACTAAAAAGCCAGCAGGTTGCGAATTTGTATTTTTTAAATCAATTTTAAATAGGAGATAAAAACATGAATTTTGTTGTAATACATCACAATCAAAGGGAAAACATTACCAGTGAAATGATGATCCCTCATGTGGAATACCTTAAAGGATTATTTGATAATGGTAAACTGCTAATTACAGGACCATTTACAGATGAAAAGAGAGGAGGCATGTTTATTTTGGATGTTAAGGATGAACAAGAACTTAACGACATAGTAAACAATGACCCTGCAATTATTAATGGTCTTGCCAAAAGTGAAGTTAGACCATACAGAATTGCTTTTTCAAAGTGTAATTAAAATAAAAGGGGGAATCTTCAAGTATCGGGTTCAAATATAAATCACTGTTTGCACTTCATTTTAATTTACCTGATTTAATCAAATACAGAACTGATCAATGCTTCATCACATTCAACCTCATATATTCAACAACACTTTTATCGAGAATGCCTCTGAACATATGGATGATTACATTTTATGTTATAAAGAAGATTCGATATTATTAATCCAAAAACAAAACGAACTTGTAATTCCAAGGCGCAGTAATTTCGCTGAGGTTTTTCCGAATGATGCTACACAATATCTGTTCTCGCTCGACGGAGAGCATTGTTTTTTGTTAAGAGAATATAGCGGTAACAATCCGGATTTTGTTTTCCGCGAACATATGTTTCTGCGTACTATGCCGAACCGGGAATCTGCCTATATCGGGGCTGTAGGGTTTCAGCTTAATGTGTGGATGGATGAGCATAAGTTTTGTTCGCGTTGTGGCACAAAAACGAGTTTCAAAAAAAGTGAACGTGCTATTCGTTGTCCGGCATGTGAATTAACGGTGTATCCGAAAATTTCACCGGCAGTAATTGTTGCCATTACCTGTAACGACAAAATTCTGCTTGCAAAAGGAACACATTACCACTTTAATTTTTACTCACTCGTTGCCGGTTATGCCGATATAGGGGAATCGCTGGAAGAGACGGTTATCCGTGAAGTAAAAGAAGAAGTCGGAATTGAAATAAAGAATCTGCGATACTATGGCAGTCAACCCTGGCCATTTTCAAGCTCCATGATGATAGGCTATTTTGCCGAAGCGGATGACCAGCAACCTATAGTTATTGATACAAATGAAATCATTGATGCACAATGGTTCAGTCGTGAGAATTTTCCCGAAACTCCCGCAAATATTAGTATTGCAGGCGAAATGATTCAATTGTTCAGATCAGAAAAGCACGAAGACTTTTTCGCTTCTATTCATCCCGCCTAGAGCTTTTCGCCGTCACATTCTGTTAAGACCAACCTGCTTCTTCAAATACTTTAGCAATCACATAATACTTCACCTTCTGAATTTAAGAAACATAATCATTATGTTATTATTTCTAAAAGTATCGTGCAAATAATAAAACTTACCTTACAATGCTTTGTTATATAAGCTATAATTATCATCAAAATTAATTGTAAGAAAGGAGTTAAAAATGAAAATCGGAATAACAGGAGCAACAGGACAACTAGGAAGTATTGTTGTGAATAAGTTAAAAGAAAAAGTTTCATCTGATAGTATTGTAGCATTGGTTCGTTCGCCGCAGAAAGCGCAAGGCCTGCATGTTGAAACTCGTGAGGCGGATTACGAAAAGCCCGAAACATTAGGGATTGCATTAAAGGGAATCGACACACTGTTGCTTATTTCAGCAAATGAAATAGGAAAACGTGCCGTACAACATAAAAACGTCATCGATGCTGCAAAAAAGGCAGGAGTAAAATGGATTGTTTATACCAGTTTGCTGCATGCCGACAAATCAACGATAGGGTTGGCCGGTGAGCATCTGGAAACTGAAGCTGAATTGAAAAGCTCGGGGATTCCATATACCCTGTTGCGCCATAGCTGGTACACTGAGAATTATACTAATGCTATTCTTGGCGGATTGGCAACCGGGGTAATATCTGGTAGCGCCGGGAACGGAAAGATATCATCGGCCACACGTTCTGATTTTGCAGAGGCTGCAGTTGCTGTTTTGACAGGTGAGGGACATGGAGGTAAAGTTTATGAACTTGCCGGAGATGAAGCCTTTACCATGAGCGATATGGCTGCTGAAATTTCACGCCAGGCCGGCAAAGCAATTTCTTACAAAAACCTACCTGTTGATGAATACGCTGCAGCACTTGTAAAAGCTGGATTGCCCGAAGGAGCGGCGCAATTTTATGCCGGTGTGGATGTTTCTACAGAAAAGAACGATTTGTTTGACAATAGTCATCAACTCTCCAAACTTATTGGTCATCCAACAACACCTTTATCAAAGGTTATTGCAGATATTCTGGCAAAAGCATAAGGAGAATAAACAAGGATTTATTGAAAAAATAGAGTCTGCTTTCCCCGCTAACTGGCGTTTACTTCGCATGAAGGCTGAGAATATGCAAAACAAAAAGCGCAGTGAACCTAAGTCCGTTGCGCTTTTTTGCAAACATTTAAAGTATTTGAAACCGCCAGAACTAGCTATCATACCAGATGCCACCTTTCTCTGCCATAAATTGTTTTTCTTGCCATCTGCCTGCTACAATGTACTATTTTATGAAAAAAGAGTTTATCGCTGGGCAAGAATAATCATAAAAATACTTTGATGAAAACTCACTTTGGAAACATGCAGTTGGTAATTCTTGCAATTTCAATTAAATTGTTATAAAATTGCGGTATAATAAAATTTGTCAGGATTATGAAAAACCAAATAGCATTACTCTCGATCTTATTGAGTTGCATACTAACATCTTTTGCCCAGGCTCAGGAGCAGATTCCTCCATCCGTCGATCTGAAAATGTATGATATAATTAAGCAGGTTTCATCCGACCGTATCAGGAAAGATGTAATAACACTGGCAAACTTTGGCACGAGAAATATATTCTCGGATACAATCTCAGCCACCAGGGGAATCGGTGCTGCCAGCAGGTGGGTTAAGCATCGGTTAGATAGTCTTTCTGCACAGCGCAAGGGTGGTCTGGATGTATTTTACCAGAAGAACCTGGTTAAAAAGGGAGAGAATAAGCGCATTCCCCGCGATGTGTGGGTGACCAATATAATAGCTGTTCAGCGTGGCAAGTTACATCCTGACAATTATATTATAGTATCGGGTGATATCGATTCCCGCGCCACAGACGTAAACAATGCTGAAATAGATGCACCGGGAGCCAATGATAATGCATCCGCTGTAGCCGGTGTGCTTGAAGCTGCACGCATATTATCAAAATATGAATTTAACAACAGCATTATCTATGCCACATTATCGGCTGAAGAACAGGGATTGTTTGGCGGCGAAGGCCTGGCAGCATTTGTAAAGGAAAAAGGCTGGAACATAATAGGAATACTAAACAACGATATGATAGGTAATATCGAAGGAATTGACAAAACCATTGATAACCGAAGTTTCAGGATATTTTCCGAATCCGTGCCTCCAACTGAAACTGAAGCAGAACGCAACCGCAGAAGATTTATGGGAGGCGAAGTGGATGGAATCTCCAGGCAACTGGCCAGGTATGTATTCAAAATGACCCAGACTTATATGCCCGAGATGAAACCTGTGATGATATACCGTCTGGATCGTTTCGGGAGGGGCGGACATCAGAAACCTTTTAATGATGCCGGTTATGCCGGGATTCGGATTATGGAGGCAAATGAAAACTACAACCGCCAACACCAGGATGTAAGAGTCGAAAACGGGATTAATTACGGGGATGTAGTTGCCGGGGTGAATTTTGATTATGCAGCCAAAATTACGGCTGTAAATGCCATTTCCCTGGCCGGTTTAGCCCTGGCGCCACTTTCGCCCACTCATGTAAAAATCGGTGGAGCGGTGGCTCCATCCACCACTCTTGCATGGGATGGCACTGATGATCCGAATTGTATCGGGTATAAAATATATTGGCGGGAAACTACTGCCCCGCAATGGCAAAATTCACGGTTTGTGGGGAAAGTTAATACCTTTACACTTGAGAATATAATCATCGATAATTATTTCTTTGGTGTTGCCGCAGTTGGAAAAGATGGAAACGAAAGCGTGGTTGTTTTTCCAGGTGAGATGATAAAACAATAAATCAACTCCCCCTTGACGAAGATTTGTTAGGGTAATGGCACAAATACTTCCTGCATTTAGTCTTGACAGTTATCACAGCTCCAAAAACTTATCCCATTCTAAACCCTTGAAATAACAAAGCGCAGCCAGCTTTCGCCAACTACGCTTTTTCAATTTAGAATATAACAGATTAAAATGGCCAGAACTGGTTATCGTACCAGATGCTTTCTTTTAGTGCTTCGTTCAGATCATACAAAATTTTGTGGTGGCCACTTTCCCATTCTGCCAACCATTTGTACATGTCTTTCTCATTCGGGTCAGTGGCTTCGGTTGAGCGTTTTGAATACAGTTCGACGGCACGTGTTTCAAAATCCATAGCAGCTGAAATGGCTGCAGCTTCAAAACTGGCAGCCGAAATTTCCTTTACCAGTTGCGGATTCATGATTTGATGCGAAATATCTTCCGTTTCGCCATTACTGTAATCAGGTTTTGAAAATTTTCCTTCTTTAACATAATGAGCAAACTGCACCGAGAGAAATTCAACATGCGCTTTTTCTTCCTCGGCCATGGTTGTGAATATTTTCCTGGCCTCAGGGCTTTCGGTCTGTTCAGCCATCTTTTCATAAAAAGCTTTACCACGCTTTTCAAGCAGAATGGCAGTTTTCAGAATTTCCAATGCTTTTGTGTTTTCCATAATATAGGGGGTGTATGTTATCTTATGTCAGTTAGCAAATATACTATGTTTAACAAACAACTAGCATTGTTGTTAAATAAATATGCTTTTTTTTTAGCTGGAAATCCGTAAGTTTGCATATTAGCACGACCTTATTTTTAATTGTGAAAAATGGTGGGAAAATTGGATCATATCGACATTCTTCGTAAACTTTTTTTTGACTGGATACCTGAGCCTGGAATTGAAATTCTTCCGCTTCCTCCTGCAGGGTCGTACCGCCAATATTATCGGCTTACCGGTCAGAAAAAGCATGCCATAGGGGTATACAGCCCGGATAAATGTGAAACGGATGCTTTTATTACATTTACCTCCCATTTCAGGCAATTGGGACTTTATGTTCCTGAAATTTATGCTGCCGACCTGGCAAACGACTGTTACCTGGTCAGCGATTTAGGTAAAATGTCATTGCTTGATCATTTGGAGAAAAACCGGGTTGATGGATTGCCTTCGGTGGAAAGCCTTGATTTATACAAACAGGCAATTGCTGAGTTACCTCGTTTCCAGGTTGAAGCCAGCAAGAATCTCGACTATTCCGTTTGCTATCCTTCCGCAGAATTCGACGGGCGTTCGATGCAATGGGATCTCAATTATTTTAAATATTACTTCCTGAAGCTGCTTAAAATCCCGTTTAATGAGGATGCTCTAGAAAACGACTTCGACAGGCTTAGAATGCATTTGCTTAAAAGTAATAATCACTTTTTCATGTATCGTGATTTCCAGGCACGCAATATCATGATTTATAAACATAAACCCTGGTTTATTGATTACCAGGGTGGACGACGTGGTCCGCTGCAATATGATCTGGCTTCGTTACTTTTCCAGGTAAAGGCTTCATTACCATACGAATTCAGGGAGGAAATGCTGCATTGGTACCTCGAGAATCTGAAAAAATATATCAGCATTGATGAGGAACAATTCATAGCCGACTATTATGGTTTTGTACTTATTCGTTTGCTCCAGGTAATGGGCGCATATGGTTTCAGGGGATATTTTGAACGTCGTGCACATTTCCTTCAAAGCATTCCTTATGCGGTTGAAAACATGCGCTGGCTGCTGGCAAATGTGAAATTCAGGATTGAAATGCCTGAATTGATAAAAGCGTTGGAAGAAATTGCCAAAACTGAAATCCCTGTTCCTGAAGCGCAGGAAGAAGGAACTCTCAATGTTTCCGTAAATAGTTTTGCTTTTAAAAACGGGGCACCACCTGATTATTCAGGAAATGGAGGAGGTTTTATCTTCGATTGCCGAGCCCTTCCCAATCCAGGTCGTTACGATCATTACAAAAAGTTAACCGGTCTCGATGAGCCGGTAATTCAATACCTGGATCGGGAGCCTGCTGTTGCTAAATTTCTTCAGCATGTGTATAAGATTGTAGATCAGAGTATCCTGGAATACAGGCGAAGAGGTTTTAAAAGCCTTCAGATTAATTTCGGATGTACGGGCGGTCAGCACCGTTCGGTGTTCTGTGCCTCACGACTGGCCGCCTATATAGATGACTATCATTCAATAAAGATAAATTTATACCACCAGGAGATGAATACTTTTACTTTCAGGTAAACTGGGAATTGTTCCGGAATGAACTTCGTGCATTCCCGTATGTTTGTGATATATAATTCTAAACAGAAATTTAGTTATGTCGAAAACAATGTGTGAAACCAAGGATGCTGATAAACGTGCTAAAAAACAGGTTAATCCTAAGTTTGAATGTAAAAAGTGTGGTAAAAAAGTAAATAAAGAAAAGTACGTTTGTAAACCCGATAAATTATAGGTTATTTTGGAGTCGTTTGATATTGAGCTTTATAAAACTAAAACGGAAGTAATCCGCCAAACAGTTGAACAGGTGAAAAAGGATTTTACCATGTTTGGAATGGATGTTGAATTTACCGGGAATCCCGATATGGCTTACGCTGAATTGTTTCAGCAACTGACTTCAACGGTTTCACATCTTCTTGAAATAGATCCTCACCGGCTTTCATCTTTGCTCTACCAGGTCGATCTGGGTGAAAACAAGATAATGGAATCCAGCTTATTACATCGCGAATGGTCGTTACCTGAAGTGATTACCGAACTTATTATTCACCGGGAACTGAAGAAAGTGCTGATCAGGAATTATTATAAAAATAATCCCGACAAATTATGAAGGCAATGATATTTGCCGCTGGCTTAGGGACCAGGCTTAAGCCTTATACCGAAACCATGCCCAAAGCGCTTGTGCCTGTCGCAGGAATTCCAATGATCGAGATCCTGGTAAAACATCTTCAAAAGCAAGGTATAACCGATATCATTGTTAATGTACACCATTTTGCTGATCAGGTAATTGCATTTCTTGGACAGAATAAAAATTTTGGTGCAAATATTGCCATTTCGCATGAAGAAGAATTGTTGCTTGATACAGGTGGCGGGCTAAAAAAAGCAGCCTGGTTTTTTGATGACGAAAAGCCGTTCCTGGTTCAGAATGTTGATGTGATAAGTGATGTAAATTACCATAAAATGCTTGATTTACATACTAGTAAAAAAGTAATGGCAACACTAGCTGTTTGTAATCGGTTGACTTCAAGGTATTTCCTTTTTGATAAATCAATGCAATTGTGTGGCTGGGAAAACATAAAAACATCGGAAATAAAAATGGCTCATCCCGAAGCGCAAAATCTCAGACAGTTTGCTTTCAGCGGAATTCATATTCTCAATCCAGCGATTTTTAATTTCATAAGCCAAACCGGAAAATTCTCCATTGTCGATATCTACCTTGAATTGGCTGCAACCCAAACAATCACAGGTTTTAAGCATAACCCTGAAAACTGGGTAGATATGGGAAAGCCGGAGGGATTATCTAAAGCCGAAATGATACTTAATAAAATCAATAAATTGAAATAACTCAATTAATACAAGATCCGCTCGTTTCCACCACCTCTCCTCAAGGAGAGAGGGCAGGGGGTGAGGTCAAAACTCAAACTCCTCGTCATCGCCCCTCTCCTTATAATTAGAGAGGATGCAGGTGAGGTATAGAAAATTCTGTATGCAACCCTTCCTCGATAAACTAGCCAAACACCTCTACTCAACCCACGGCGATAACTTCAGCCGTATTTGCCTGGTTTTTCCCAGCCGCAGGGCAGGATTATTCTTTAAACAATACGTTTCACGGATTATTGATAAGCCGATATGGTTGCCCGATATCTATGCTCTGGAGGATTTTGTGGTACACAAATCCGGGCTGACTTTAAGCGATCCACTTGATCAGATTGCCCGTCTATACAAAGTTTATAAGTCGATTGAAAAGGATAAGGCTCAATCATTTCCGGAGTTTATTTCATGGGGCAATATGCTGCTTGCCGATTTTGACGAGATCGATCAGTATATGGCAGATGGGGAAAAAGTGTTCAGGTATCTCGATGAGATCAAAGCCATGAAGCACTGGAATCCGGATGGAAAACCACTTACAGCTTTTGAACAGAACTATCTCCGGTTTTATAATTCTTTGGCTCCATGCTATGTTATGTTTCGTGAGGAATTACTCACGAAAGGTGAAGGATATTTCGGGCTTGCTTTTGACCAGTTATTGCAAAATATTCAGACTAAATCATTTGATGAATGGGACAGCATTGTATTTGCAGGGTTTAATGCTTTAACCATAGCCGAGGAGAAATTATTCAAATACCTCCTTGAAGCCGGCAAAGCAGAACTTTTCTGGGATGCCGATGAATATTACCTCAAGGATCCGCGCCAGGAAGCCGGCCGTTTTTTACGCGAATATATTGATACGAAAACGTTTGGAGAGTTAAACTGGATAGAAAATTCACTCAGCAAAGGCGAAAAGGCTGTTTCTGTGATTGGAGTTCCCGGAAATGTTGGACAGGCTAAGCTGGCGGGTGAGTTAATCCGGGATCTTATTCGAAAAAAAGGAACATCTGATGGCATTGCGTTGGTTTTGGTGGATGAAGGTCTTTTATTGCCAGTGCTGAATTCAATTCCGACCGAAACTGGTGATTTTAATGTCACTATGGGATTTCCGCTTAAACAGACTCCGGTGTTTTCATTGATAAATATTGTGCTTACGATGTTTGCCAATGCCAAACGATTTTCACAACCGCCATCCGAAACAGAACCTGGTGCATATCCTTCGTTGCGATTCTATCATAAAGATATTCAACGATTTCTTTCACATCCTTTTATAGTTGCAGTTCAGAATAATGATAATCCTGGCAAAAATGATAATTCTTCACCGGAAAGATCATTCTATACATCTGCTGATCTGCTTTTTCTGTTAAACAGTATCAATAAGCCTGTTTCCGTGGTTTTTAAACCATTTTTAGACAGGCCACATATTGAGCCTGCTGAAGTCATCAGCCTGGTCAGAGATATTATTTCCTATCTGCGAAATGCATTTTCACCTGCTGAAAGCGAAGACAATGAAAGTAAAGGACCAATTCATCCTATTGAGTTGGAATATTTGTTTCATGCGGCAGTTTTATGTTCAAAACTGGATGTGATACTAAAGGATCCGGAGTTGAAACCTGATATTGAAACAGTTCAATCTATGGTCAGCAGCCTGATTGCCGGAATGCGCCTTCCGTTTTACGGTGAACCGCTTAATGGTTTGCAGGTGATGGGAATGCTCGAAACGCGGCTACTCGATTTTTCGGATATTATTATGATTTCGGTAAATGAAGGTTTGTTGCCAAGGGGAAAGCATCAAACAACTTTTATTCCCGATGAAGTCCGAAGCCAGTTTAGCATGCAGCGCTACAGCGAACGTACTGCTGTATTCGCTTACCATTTTTACCGGCTGATGCAACGCGTTGAAAATACATGGCTGATATACAATACCGAGGGTGATGAACTTGGTGGAGGCGAAAAAAGCCGTTTTATCAGCCAGCTGTTATACGAGATGCCTGCTATAAATCCGGAATTTAAAATCACGGAACAAACACTTTCTGTGGTTCCCGGGAATACAAATGCCGGAGAGATTTCGATCGAAAAAACGCCGGAAGTCGTAATGCGTTTGCGCCGGATTGCGGAAAGGGGCCTTTCCCCAACGGCTCTTGCAATGTATATGAAGTGTAAGCTACAGTTTTACTTTTCTCAGGTTTTGCGTATCAGCGAACCGGAGCAGGTGGCCGAAACCATTGATGCCGCTACACTGGGAGAGATTGTGCATGTTGCCTTGCATAAAACGTATGCAGCGAAAAAAGGTCAAAGTATAACGCCGGAAGATCTGTTAACTATGTTGCCGATAGCCATTCAGCAAGTGCATCAGGCTTTTGCTCTGAAATTCAGAACAGACGAACTTTCCACGGGAAAAAACCTGCTGATTGTTAAAGTGGCTGAGAATATGGTGAAACGGTTTCTTTTGGCAGAAAAAAAATACCTGGAACAAAACGGCGGTAGTATTGAGATTGTTATGCTTGAAGAAAACCTGGAATCTGCCATTGAAATTGCCGATGCCGGGAGTGGCGAAGTGTTCGGGGTAAAGCTGCATGGCAAAGCCGACCGGATTGACAGGGTAGGAGGGCTGACCCGCATAATAGATTATAAAACCGGTAGAGTAGAAACAAAAGATTTAAAAATTGACCAGATTTCGAATCTTGGCGAAAAAG
This sequence comes from Bacteroidales bacterium, assembly GCA_038322655.1. Classification (GTDB taxonomy): domain Bacteria; phylum Bacteroidota; class Bacteroidia; order Bacteroidales; family UBA4417; genus UBA4417. The sequence continues at coordinate 11,041 of JBBQGD010000112.1, forward strand.
ATGAACCCGGAAAGTTACTTCAGGTACTTACTTATGCATTGATGTATTCAGATATGCAGCCTGTACCACCTTCAGTGCTGATATCCGGTATTATTTCATTGCGTAAATCATCTTCCTACATAATCAAAACTGATATTGATAAAAACGATAGTATTGATAAAGCACTGTTAGCGGCGTTTAAAACTGAACTGGAATCAATTATAAGCAGTATTTACGACTCGTCTTTGCCTTTTGGCCAGACAGACAATCGTGATACCTGCAATATCTGTGCTTTCAATACCATTTGTAATCGTACTGTGAATTAGGTGATATTTCCAATAGAAAAATATTTCAAAAAAATAATAATAAATATTTTGGGATCTGATAAAAAGTGTTACTTTTGCAGTCCCAATAACTATACTTGGTTCGGTAGTTCAGTTGGTTAGAATACGTGCCTGTCACGCATGTGGTCGCGGGTTCGAGTCCCGTCCGGACCGC